>JAGGSN010000018.1 GCA_021159005.1 Candidatus Zixiibacteriota bacterium
CTTGAATACAGATTTATTATAAATGAAATAGAGCCAGCTGAGAATCTTCTCGAAATCAATAACTTTTCGGAAACTGAAATAGCCAACGCAAGAGGGTTGATAGAAAAGTTAAGCACCAAAAAAAATGACATTATGAAATACATATTTTCCAAAGCAAGCAAAGGCTTGGGAATAAAAGGTCTGGATCACTCCCCGCTTCTGAAGGTGTCTTTAGAATTTCTAGTGCTTCAAAGTCTGTCGGATTACACTGCCGGGAATAGATCAGCTAAACTGCATTCAATGATTGTAGGCCCTCCTGCAGTAGGAAAAGGTAAACTAAGTGAGGCGGTTCGTGTACTGAATCCTTTATTCAGGGAGGCTTCAATCGCAAAGCCAACTCCTGCAGGATTTATCGGAACGTCAAAATCAGAAGGTGGTAAATGGAAGTCAGAACCAGGGTTGTTTCCATTAGCTCACCGCGGAGTATTAATTATCCAGGATTTTCATGAACTTAAGAGCAAACACGAAACATTTAACATCTTTTCAAAAGTAATGGAAGATGGCGTTGTTATAGACTCATCCTCCTCTCGCGCAACTCACCTCGCTCTTACAGCACTTCATCTCGATACAAATAAGCTGGCTGATGTGTATTTTGACGACTCCGATAGAATACAGAAGAGTAGGTATAAAAAATTGAAAAAGATTGGCATACCATTACAAATATTATCACGATTTGACTTTATTGCCGATTTTGCGAGAGATACTGCAATTCAAAATATGATAGCACGTAAGATGCTTAATTCTGACGGCAGTTCAAAATCACTAATTGGGGATTTAGTATTTGAACCATGGGTAAGAGAACTTCAGGCTATCGTGGCTATATTGAGAACCGATTTTATTGATATAATATTTACGCCAGTAATAAAAAAATACATGCAAGAAAAATACGATGAATTGACGAAGGAAATCGGACCGGGCGATGACTATATTAGTGATTTTCTTCCAAGAATGTCCCAATCATTTATAAAAATAGTTACCGCCACCTGCAGGGGAAACGCCAGAAAAGAGGCTTCCAAAGAGGATGTTGATTATGCCTATCGTTTCGTTAAGTTAAAGCTAGATTTCCTGATGGCTGTAAAACCTGAAAGGGTTGGAAACGATGGCAAAAGCAGTACGACCATTTCACCAGCACTTCTGATTAATATAAAATATGAAGGGGAAACAATAACACTACCTATGGCGAGGGAATATGTCAACTCTCACATAGATAATCCAGTGAGTGAAAGGCAGATACGGCGATACCTTGAAGGCATTTCAGAAAAAGCTGGGCGCGGAAAATGGAAAATCAACAAGTTGACATTTTGACATATTGACATCGGTTTTTCGGAGCTGTTTTCATTTTAGTCTCGATCTTTTTGTGCTACCAAATAATAACAATCACGAATAAAAAAAGCAATGTCAATGTCACAATGTCAACTTCCGTATCTTGTTGAACACTATAGACATCGCTCGTTTTTCAGGAAATTCCCCGCTCAGGATGACGGGTGGGGTAAGAGATACCGTCTCACGAATTAGAGAGAGCGGGACTCCTAACTCTGGATCCAGGCAATCCGCCCTCGTATATTATTTTTTTAGATTTTTTTAGCTCTAAAATACAAGTATGGTATAGTTGACAATGGCTGCAGCTAGCATTAAGCTAATCGGCGGCATTATACTGCTCGTTTATAATTTATCTACCTGTTCCTTTAAATAGTCTGGAGCAAGATGTGCATATTTCTTAGTCATTTTAATATCTGTATGTCCAAGAAGTTGTGAAACATCATAGATGGAAACACTGCTCATCACCAAATGGGAGGCAAATGTATGACGTAATTTATGAATGTGCCCGGTAAGGCCTAGTTTAGTCAGTACTTTAATAAGAACCTTTCGAGCGTATCCTTTAGAAATTTTTGAGTCTTTGATGGGTGTAAACACGAAATCGTGATTATCGTGTTTTTTACAGCGTTGCAAGATTTTAACAGCCTTGTCGTTAAGCGGTATATGCCTAACATTTTTCGTTTTGGTTTTCCAATGAGATTTACTTTCAATAGCTATTTGTTTTGTCTGCAAATTTACATCTGACCATGTAAGGTTCACTAATTCTCCATCACGAAGACCAGTAAGATAGAAAAATTCAAAAACATCACGCCAATGCTCAGGGGAGTTTTTAAGAATTAATTCCATCTCTTCTTTTGAAAAATATTCAACTGCTTTAACTGGAGCATCAGGAAAATTCCGTAAGTTTTTTGCTGGATTTTCTAAAACGTTATGATGTTCTTTAGCATATTTGAACATTCCTTTAATAAGCGAGAGCGTTTCATTTGCAGTTTTGCTAGAGTTACCCTTTGAGAATAGTGATTGGATGCATTCATCAACATGAATTTCTTTCAACATATGGGCATAGAATTTCGCAGAAAAGTTTTGCTGTATAAAATTCGTAAAGCTATAGAGATATTGATTATAACGAGTCAATGTTGTAGCTCCAACTCTATTCTTTTTTGTATTTAGAAACTCTTTGGCTAAATCATTCAATGAAATTTCAACCAGATCTGGTTCAACCTCGAACTCTTCCTTATCAAATTTAATTTGCAATTCGGCTCGAATTCTCTCTGCTGTTTTTTTATGGTTAGAAACTTTTATCCGCTCATCTTTGCCATTCTTATTATAACGTACATACCAGCTTTTACCTCTTTTATATAATCCGACTGTTGGCATTTCTAAATTCCTTCTATTTCCCGCAATTTCACCGTTAATCTGGCACAATTCTGGCACAGCATAATTTCAACTTCCTTGTAATATAATGATAGTAAAGGGATTGTCAAATAGTGCTTTTTCTTCGAGCCTCGCCGGCTCCATTATTTGTATAACATCTTTTTAAATCAAGCAAGCATCATGATAGATTTTTAATATCATAAACCCAGACTCATATTATCTATAATCAAGTCACTCAAGTCAATGTTTTGCTTGATTATCTATTATATATAAATTAATATGATTGTGGAATGATTGCTTTAGTATTGAAACATTTGGAGCGAAATTATGGAAAAACTGATCTATTTGGATAATGCCGCAACCGCCTGGCCCAAGCCGGAAAATGTATATAAATTTATGGATGAATTCTACCGCAAGACCGGTGTAAACCCGGGGCGAAGCGGTTTCGATATGGCAATCGAGGCCGGGAATATCCTCGAGAATCTGCGTGGACGCCTAACCAGGTTTTTCGGCGGGGATGAGGCCGCTCCGGAAAGATTATGTTTCAGCTATAACGCCACCGATGCCCTGAATCTGATTATACAGGGCTTGCTGTCATCCGGCGACCATGTAGTCAGCACCAATCTCGAACACAACTCGGTTATCCGGCCAATCAACTGTTTAGTGCGTGATATAGATGTCGAAGCCACCTATGTGCCATTCAACAGCGCGGGATTTGTCGAGCCTGATGACATCATGAAGGCTATTAAAGCCAACACCAAGCTGGTTATTGTTAATCATGGCTCCAATGTGCTTGGCACTATTCAACCGGTTGCCGAAATCGGCAAAATCTGCAAAGAAAAAGGCGTTCTTTTTGCCATCGATGTCTCCCAGACTGCTGGTGTTGTGCCTATCAACATGCAGGAAATGAATATCGATGTGCTGGCGTTTACCGGTCATAAGGCGCTGTTTGGTTCGACCGGCATCGGCGGTATGTATGTAAGAAAGCATGTCGATATAAAGCAGACCAGAAGCGGCGGTACCGGCGTGCGTTCGGCATATCCGTATCATCTTGAGGAGTACCCGTTCCGCATGGAGTACGGCACACCTAATATGGTCGGCATAGCCTCACTATGGGCGGGGCAGGAGTATATCTACAAGCGCGGGCAGGATAATATCTATAACCATGAGCATAAGCTCGCCTGCAAGCTTGTCGATGGCTTAAAGCAGATTGAGGGCGTTATAGTTTATTGCTGCGACAGTATGGAGAACCATCTATCGACGGTTTCGATAAACATCGAGGGGATGGAGGCTGGCGATGTCGGCATCATGCTGGATGTCGAGCATGATATCGCTACTCGCACGGGTCTTCACTGCGCCCCGCTGGTGCATAAGCAATTAGACACTATTAAAATACACGGCAGTGTCCGTTTCGCGATAGGCGCTTTCAACACCGAGGCCGACATTGACGCGGCGATTAAAGCCGTAGCGGAGATTGCGGAGTATCATTTGGAGAAGGTTGGGAAGGGGTAGGGATAGTTAAACGGTGGTTTTCCTCCTATTAGAACCCGGTCGACTGATATATTAATGTTTATCTACTATAAAACAGAATTGCTAATTAAAATTATTGACATCTTAAAGCAGGACAGTTATGATATAAATGTTACCAGAAGTTATCTAAAGCCACACATTGGTTCGAAACCAGGTACGACATTCGGAAGGCTTAAAAACTTTAATGATATCTAATTACAATAATGGTAAAAATTAATGATAGACCAGATAAAAGAGATTTTCAATAACCCAAAAACCATAAAAAAGGTACAAAATAAATTACCATATCTCTTTCAGTTAGCTGAACTAGATAGTCAGCGAGCCGGAAAAATTGGAATGGAAGTCGGCTCTTTAAGAGAAAAAATTCTTGTTTCATTATTGATATACAAGTATGGCGAAAACAATGTTGAAACTGAATTACCCATTACTAAACCTGAAACGGATGTTCTCCTATTCAATAAACCTATTTCTGTCAAAACCAAGACTGGAAAAGGTTTTTCGGGTGTGAAATTAATTTGGACGGTAGATAGAGAAAAAGTACTATATTTCAGAAATACTTATAATCCTTCATGTGATATGTTATTTACGCAAATTATTTGGGGAAATACGGGTGGGTTACTATATATTCCAAAAGAAGTACAAGAACAAGTTTTTCAAGAATTAGGAAAAAACTCTTACATAAAGTTACCGCCTCAAGGGACAAATCCTAGGGGTGTTGAAATTACAGCTAAAGCTTTAAAGATGTTAGTTACACATAATCAAACGCGGAAAATAAACCTAGATTGGGAAAAAATAGAAATTAACTATAATCCTTTCGAGAAATGGGTAGAACATTGGCAGCAGGATTAAATAAAACAAAAAAACAGGGTACTGAAACAAGTTCATTTGGAACGCCCGGAAGAATCAATCACGATTCTTCAAAATTTTATAATACCAGACTTTACGAAGGCTTGAATAAAGGGAAAAAAGTGAAATATATTGAAAATGAAATTCCCAAAAAGTACCTAAATAAAATCTTCTGCAAATCAAGCGAATTAATGGATGAACTTCCTGATAACAGTGTTCACCTTATGATTACTTCCCCTCCATATAATGTTTCAAAGGAATATGATGATGATTTAAGTCTCACTGAATATTTAAATTTACTTCATTCTGTATGGGAAGAAACTTACAGAGTTTTAGTACCTGGTGGAAGAGTTTGTATAAATGTAGCGAATCTAGGACGCAAACCTTATATCCCATTGCATAGCTATATTATTGATAGGATGCATAAAATTGGTTTTTTAATGCGAGGAGAGATACTGTGGAATAAAGCCTCAAGCGCTAGTCCATCCACAGCTTGGGGTAGTTGGCTTTCGGCGGCTAATCCTGTTTTAAGAGATATCCACGAATATATCTTAGTTTTTTCGAAAGATTCATTTTCAAGGAAAAAAGGTAATAAAGAAAATACAATAAAAAAGGAAGAATTTCTTGGATGGACAAAAAGTGTTTGGACATTTCCAGCTGTTTCTGCTAAAAAAATAGGTCATCCCGCTCCATTTCCAGAAGAACTACCTCACAGATTAATTCAATTGTACTCATTTAAGGATGATGTAATTCTTGACCCCTTCGTAGGTAGCGGCACTACTTGCCTATCTGCATTAAAGGATGATAGATGCTATGTAGCTTATGATATCGACGATAAGTATATAAAATTAGCTGAAACAAGGATTTCAACTTATAGAGACCAAGTTAGTCTTTTTGACAATAGAGAAAAGTAAATGTTTTCAAGATAAGCAGGGAAGGAATCCCCTATTCCTGCTTAATCAAGGCTGTTAAGAGTAAGTTTAAACACTGGTACCCCATACAGTAAAAATGCCGGGTATCTCACACCGCAGCGAGTCAGAACCCGCCCTACTTAACTGAGGATAATTCAACGGAGTCTTATCTATGGATTTCTTATCTGTAACAGCTGCTTTATTCTTAATAATGGATCCTTTCGGGAATATCCCCGTCTTTTTGCCTATTCTTGAAAAGGTACCGCCGGAAAAAAGACGAAAAGCTCTAATTCGAGAACTTCTTTTTGCATTTCTCGCTATAATCGGATGCATCCTTTGCGGAAAACAAATAATCTCATTTCTTGGGCTAAGACAGGAATCAATCAGCATCGCAGGCGGTATAATTTTATTTTTAATCGCAATCCGAATGATATTTCCGCTTCAACTATATAAATCAAAAATAGAAGATACAGATGAACCTTTTATCGTTCCGTTAGCAATACCTTTGATTGTCGGACCATCATTATTAGCGGTGTTGCTGTTTTTCTCATCTGCTGAAACAAGCAATTTATTAGAGCTAATTTTCTTAGCAAGCCCGGTGACTGCCACCAATAACTGAGGCATTACCTTAGGGTTTCCCCTGGTAATATATTTAATTGCGTGTAAGATTTATTATCAAACAAAGAAAAAGGGTATATCCTTATGATATTAAATAAATATTTAAAAATGGAGATCCCTATGCCAATTAGAGAATTGAAATTTTCGCATCACAATTTAAATTTTGACTTTACTGAAGTCAAGAGGATGTTTGATATGCATCAAGAGAATGCTTGCCGGTATATATTCTCCGCGTCGTCAGCAACCCTTTCCTGACGACATCAGCGCCGCTATAATCTATTTGTAGTTCTGATGAAAAATTCTTGATAAACTATCAAACGAAAATATCTATCAGCGACCGGTACATTTCATCGGCTGTTCGCAGAGCGGCGATATTAGCCTTAAGCGAGTGTTTGGCGTTAATCATATCAACCTGCGATTGCGTTATATCGCCCTTAGGCCCTTTTTGCGCCTCTAAAGCCGCTTTTTCCATTAGTTTCAAACTGGATTGGATACCGCTTATTGAGTGAAGAAACATAAAGCCTCCTTTTTATCGTATATTTATATATTATCGGCATTGTAAATCACAAAATTTAAAATAAAATTTAAATTGGCGCACGGGGACGTACGTCAATCATGAAATTATCGATATGAAATCCGTTATAGCGATACTATTCTTGAATATATGGCGAATACTTAAAGCGATAATAGAACCATATTATTCAAATGAAATCATGTCCCTGCACCCTACAGCGGATGCAGTGCACAAATACATAGATAAACAAATGCTGTCTGGAAGGGGCGCACCCATTAGTTGTTTCTGTGGGCGGCACACGTCCCCGTGTGTCCCTCTGCTTGGCTTGAGTGGACGGGCAGGCCAGTCCGCCTTAGGTGGATGCCGCACACAATAACTTCGCCCTCTGGTTACCAAGCGGTGCTTGATAGCCAGAGTAAAAATGCACTGTTAAATATCCGTACTCGACATCAAAAATATATTTCTTGACTTTGTATGGCTATGTTGCTATATTGCCACATAATAGTATGGCAAAAGATAATAAATACAGATTAGCGACTTTTAAAGCGGAAATACTCAAAGCGATAAGCCATCCAACCCGCCTGATGATTGTGGAGATTCTGGAAAATGGCGAATTATGTGTCTGTGAAATAAATAAAGCATTTGATGCCGACCATTCAACAATATCGAAACATCTATCGGTTCTGAAAAAGGCGGGCGTATTATCAAACCGCAAGGAAGGCTTAAAAGTATTTTATAAACTTGAGGCGCCTTGTATTATAAAGTTTATCAATTGCATAGCCTCAGTTATTGAATCGAGAACTAAGAAAGAACTATCAGCCTTGAAAGGAGAATAAAGTGAAAATACAGATACTAGGTACAGGCTGCAGTAAATGCAGCAGAGCCGGCCAAATTATAAAAGAAACTGCTGCTAATCTCGGACTGGTCGAGGGGCAAGACTTTAATTTGGAAAAAATTACAGATATTCAGGAGATAATGAAATATAAAGTCATGCTTACTCCCGGTATAGTTATTAATGGTAAAGTAGTCTCAACCGGAAAAGTGCCATCGACAGCGGAGGCTCAGCAGTTTATAAACAATGCTCAAGCAAAGACAATGAAATGAGAATGAAATCTTGGTTGCTGCAATCGCCGTTATTAATAATTATCTTAGTTACTTTAATTTCAAATTGCTCTGAGGATTCAAATAAAACCAATAACCAGAAAACAATATCCGAGGAGAAACCTGTTTCGAGCAAGCAAGCTGTTCAATTACCCAAAATGATAGACTTAGGCAGTAAAAACTGCATTCCCTGTAAGAAAATGGCGCCAATTATTGATAGTCTGAAAATAGCTTATCAAGGAAAAGCGGAAATTATTTTTATCGACATTAAAGAGGATAAAAAAGCGGCTCGTGATTATGGTATAACTTTAATCCCAACTCAGGTTTTTATCGACACCCTTGGAAATGAGATTTATCGTCATATCGGTTTCTTCCCGGCTGATTCGATAACTGCCCATATCAAAACAATGGGCTCTCAGATATAATGGAATCCATAGCTGTTTACTTGCAGAATAATCCCGAATTAGCAATCTTGACAGTTTTTATAGGCGGTTTAATATCCTCGGCTTCACCGTGCGTATTAGCCTTAGTGCCGCTGGTTATAGGTTTTGTGGGCGGCTATTCGCAGGGTGATAAGAAAAAGGCATTACGATACACGCTGATATTTATTCTGGGTTTATCGATTACATTCACGCTGATGGGAGCCGCCGCCGGATTCATCGGCTCATTTCTCAGCACAACCGGCGTGCTTTTCTACTGGATTATCGCTGTTATAGCTATCCTTATGGGGTTATCGCTTCTAGGATTGTTTGAGATAAACCTGCCCTTTAGATCGAAGCTTCAAACGAAAGCCACCGGTTTAATAGGTGCTCTACTGATGGGGATATTTTTCGGCTTGGCATCAACCCCCTGCGCAACACCGGTGCTGGTAGTAATATTAGCCTATGCCGCAGTAAAAGGTCAGGTTCTTTACGGCACTTTACTGCTTTTTGTTTATGCTGTCAGTCATTGCGCGTTGATTTTTATTGCCGGTATTGCAACCGGATTTGTAGAGAGTTTTATCGGTTCTAAGGGCGCGGTGCGTTTTTCTATCTATATGAAAAAAACATCCGGCGCTCTGATTGTTTTAGCAGGTTTGTATATTTTATATATTAACGTGTAAGCATTTCAGGAAAGAATTAATCGTTATAATAAAAGCGATTAAAAAATGAGAAAAGACGCAATTTATTCAAAACTTTCATTTTTAGACAGATTCCTAACTCTTTGGATTTTCTTAGCAATGGCGTTTGGGATATTTCTTGGTTATATAGTTCCGTCCATTACAAACCTGATAACATCTCTTTCAATCGGCACAACCTCAATTCCGATTGCCGCCGGATTGATTCTTATGATGTATCCGCCATTAGCCAAAGTTCGTTATGAGGAATTGGACAAAGTTTTCCGCGACTGGAAGATTCTCGGTTTATCGCTTATCCAAAACTGGGTGATAGGTCCTGTTTTGATGTTTGGATTGGCGATACTGTTTCTAAGAGACTTTCCTGATTATATGGTTGGGCTTATTCTTATCGGTCTGGCTCGATGTATTGCCATGGTGATTGTCTGGAACGAACTGGCGAAGGGTAATACCGAGTATGCCGCCGGTTTAGTTGCACTAAACAGCATCTTTCAGGTATTGTTATACAGTGTATATGCCTACATCTTTATCACTGTGCTGCCGCCGCTGTTCGGCTTACAGGGCAGTATTGTAAAAATCACTATAGGCCAGATTGCCAAAAGCGTATTTATATATTTAGGCATTCCATTTATAGCTGGTATAATTACGCGATTTGCTTTAATCAAAATAAAAAATAAAGTTTGGTATCATGCTAAGTTTATTCCCAAGATTAGCCCGATTACCCTTATTGCGCTTCTGTTTACAATTATCGTAATGTTTTCTCTCAAGGGCGATATGATAATCAAGCTTCCTCTGGATGTTTTAAGAATCGCCATGCCTTTACTTATATATTTCGTATTTATGTTTTTTATAACATTTTATATGAGCAAAAAAGCCAATGCCGGTTATTCAAAATCTGCGACATTATCATTCATTGCCTCCAGCAATAATTTCGAACTGGCGATAGCTGTAGCAATTGCGGTCTTTGGGATAAACTCCAGTCAGGCGTTCGCGGCGGTCATTGGCCCATTAGTTGAGGTACCGGTATTGATAAGCTTGGTCAATGTTTCACTTTGGTTCAAAAAGCGGTATTTTTTAACTAATAAATAGGCAGGCAACAACTTCTTAAAAGGAAACAATGAATAAGAAAGTTCTCATACTCTGCACCGGCAATTCATGCCGAAGCATAATGGCTGAAGCGATGGTCAATCACTATCTTGGCAACAACTGGCAGGCATATTCCGCCGGTACGGCGCCATTAAAAGTGAACCAGCGGACAATTCAGGTGATGGCTGAGATAGGCATAGACATTTCCGGAAGCAGGTCTAAGTCTGTGCAGGAGTTTATCAATCGCAATGATCTCGATTTAGTGATAACTGTTTGCGGCAATGCCCGCGAGAACTGCCCGGTATTTCCGAATCCGGTCGAGCAGATTCATATCGGTTTTGATGACCCCGCGCCGTATACAGCTCAGCCTGATGAGATAGCCCTGCCGTTTTTCCGCAAGGTCAGGGATGAGATAAAAGAACGGTTGTTGGGCGAATTAATCAAAAGATAAATTCGGCAACTGCCACACTTGTGGTTTTGGCTGTTGGAGATATTAAGGAGGGTGTTCTTATTATAGCATGAAGTATATTACAGAAAGCGTCAGGATGTCGTTCGCTAAGGCGGACTTCCATCCTGACGCATAAATCGAAAAGGTCAAAACCTCCGAAGGACCTTGGCGGTTTGCGGTTTTGACTAAGGTTGTTGACAAAGCAACAAACCTCTCTTGTTGCCAAGCGCTGCTTGATAACAAGAGGGCGTATGCAATACGCCCCTACGCGTTGGATTTATATAAAATTCAACATCATTATGGGAATTCCAAAAAATAGTCATTTGTCAACAGTCTGAGCTGCCTAAAGCAGACTGCCCTATTGAGTTCCGACCACTTGCTGATTTATAGCGTTGTAATATCCCATAACCCTGCGTATCTGCTTGACACAAACCATCAACCGATACTATCATAAGCGTATGAACAAATTGCTGAAGATATTTTTCGGGCTAAGGCTTCGCTATGTGCTGGCGTCATTTGTATTTCTAATCACCATTTTAATAGCCGCCGGATATTTTTCTATCAAAGCCGGACAGAAAGCTACGCTCGCCGGTTTGATTCAGCAGGGGAGAGCGCTTACCGCCATATTGGTTTCATCAGCCTCAAATATTATTTCCTTCGACAGACAGCTTACGAATATTGCCGTAGATGAATTATTGGCTAAAATCGATATTGTCATAAGCGATGCTGATTATGGTACCGACCGGGATTTTATCGATGGCCTAAATGCCGAGCTTGGCTTGATAAGAGCTTCTGTCTATGATGGTTCACAAGTGAAACTTTATGAAATCAAGAATGAACCCAGAAGCATTTCCGCCGACCTCGACAGCTTAAGCGATGATTTCATTAGCAAGGTCAAATTCGATAAGCCGTTTGATATTATCTTCGATTTTTACCAGATAGAGGACAGGCGTTTTCTGTTTGGCATCCTGCCATATCGCGATAATATGTTCGTCCAGATAATTTATCCCTGGACTATAGGCCAGTATGCCGACCGTAAGCTGTCGCTGTCGTATCTGTTGAATCAGCTTTCTCAGGAAGCGGGGATTGAATATATAATGCTTCAGAATCTCGATGGTATTGTGTTTGCCTCCAAGCAGATATACCAGACCGACAGGATAGAGGACGACCCGTTCTTAGTCGAGGCGCTTAAGGCTGACAGCGCCTTGTTCCGCGTTGTCGATTTTCAAGACCGCGAGGCGCTTGAGGTTGTTTCAACTTTTAACTCGGGCGAGGAATTTTACGGCCTTTTCAGAGTGGGATTGTCTATGTTTGGCTATCGTCAGTTGATAACCAATTTGAAAAAACAGGTCTGGTTATTTGTGGCGCTTTTAGTTGTGCTTGGCTTGGTCGGTTTTGCGATTGTAGTCGGTTATCAGAATATCAATATCATGGAGACATCTCTAAATAGAGCGCGGGCGATTTCGCTATCCCTGCATGACTCGATTGCCGGAATTGTTCTTTCCACCGACGAGAATCTGAATATTATCACCGCCAATGTATCAGCCAGGAAGCATTTCGGCCTTCCTGATGGCAAGCCCAACAAATGGGATTATAACGGCTATTTCCCTGATGATCCTTTTCAGGTAAGGGCAGTTCTTGAGGAAAAAAGGCCGAGGAGTTTCGAAACTCAGATAAGGGGCAGGTCGGGTCAGATTGATTTGCTTGTTTCTACAAATGCGCTTGTAAATGATAAAGGCGAATCCACCGGTGTTATAGTAGTCGCCCATGATGTATCCGAAAAACGCGCGTTGGAACGTCAGGCACAGCAGGCGCATCGATTGTCGGAGCTTGGCACTGTCGCCGCCGGTTTGGCGCATGATATCAGAAATCCGCTTAACGCTCTTGGGATGATTATTCAGCGTATGGAGAATGAAATTAAACCAGCCAAGGGAGAAGAGGAATTCTCTGATTTCATTGATACTTTTAAAAGCGAGCTTAAAAAGCTTAATAACATAATCGAGAAAATATTACAGGTGGCTAAATCCAGCAAGCTTGACCTTAAGCGAATGGAAATAAAACCCGTTATCGAGGAGGTAATCTCGCTGTATCGGTATGAGGCATCCGAGCGCAGTATTGACATTAAATCAACCCTGCAGGATGGCAAGGCATATATCAATGAAGTTGCTTTCAAAGGAATCATCTCCAATCTTATTAAGAATGCACTTGAGGCGATTGGCAAGGATGGCAATATCGATATAACCGCCAATTTCGGTAATGAGAAGATGACTATGATAGTTGAGGATGACGGTCCCGGCATATCGGATGAGCAGAAGGCGAGCTTATTCAAGCCGTTTTATACAACCAAGGTTTCCGGCACCGGATTAGGCTTAGCGACTGCCTATAAAGCGGCTGTTGACCATGGCGGCGAATTGAAAATCGAATCAAAAACAGGCGGCCCGACCAGGTTTATTGTGTCGCTGCCGCTGACGAGGTGAGGATATGCGAATACTCGTAATAGATGATGAAGAAAGCCAGCGCAAAATACTTTCGGGATATTTAGAAAAAAAAGGGCATAATGTCAGAAATGCTGCCTCCGGTTCTCAGGCTTTAGATATGCTTGCCGAAAGCGGGGCAGGGGTCGCCATCACTGATATGCGTATGCCCGAAATGGATGGCTTAACGCTGTTACAGGAAATCGTCAATATCTACCCGGATATGGCGGTGATTGTTATTACCGCATACGCTACTATAGAAAGCGCTATCAAGGCAATGAAAGCGGGTGCTTTTGATTATCTGTTTAAACCGATTAATCTCGAACAGTTAGATTTGATGCTTATAAAAATAGAACAAAGCCAGCTTGTAATTGCCGAAAACCGATACCTTAAACGCAAGCTGGAAGAGATAGATAATTTCCCGGATTTAATCGGCGAATCGCAGTCATTCAAAAAAGCGCTGTCGGATATCTCGGTTGTTGCTAAATCTGATTCGACAGTTCTAATCAGGGGCGAATCGGGCACCGGCAAGGAGCTGGCGGCTCGGGCAATACATTTCAGCTCATCTCGAAAGGATAAGCCGTTTTTAGCGGTAAATTGCGCCGCTTTGCCGGAAACATTGCTCGAATCGGAGCTATTCGGCTATGAAAAAGGTGCCTTTACCGGCGCGACCAAGAGACGTCTTGGACGATTCGAATTAGCCGATAAGGGCACGCTGTTCTTGGATGAAATCGGCGATTTGCCCCTGCCGATTCAAATAAAGCTGCTGCGAGTGCTCGAAAGCAAATCGTTTGAACGTCTGGGCAGCGCTTATGCAATCGATGTTGATATACGGCTTATTACTGCCACTAACAGAGACCTCGAAAGCAAAATCAATGATGGCACGTTCCGGGAGGACTTGTATTACCGTCTTAATGTAATCCCGTTAAATTTGCCCCCATTGCGCGAGCGAAAAGATGACATTCTACCGTTAGTCGAGCATTTCATTAAGAAATTCAGCGTCAAGTCAGGCAAGAAAATCAAAGGGATTACACCGCCAACGCGAGATATTCTGATGACGCACAACTGGCCCGGCAATGTCCGCGAACTGGAAAACGCAATCGAACGAGCGGTGGTCATGACTCGCTCGGACTCTATCGATACGGATAGCCTAATAGCTTTTGCCGTTTCCGATACAAAGGCGGAAATGGCAGCTGACATTCTCAATTTAGCCGAACTTGAAAAGCGCGCAATAACAAAGGCATTAAAGCAAACTAATGGCAAACAGATTGAGGCTTCTGCCATATTGGGCATACATCGCAATACCCTGCGTTCGAAAATGAAGCAGTATAGGCTAAAATAAATCTGATTGACCGCATCAAGAAATTATGATACAGCAGCCATTGAAAAGTTGCGAAGATTACTTATCTGGTTTGTTAAATTAAGCTTGGTAAGATATTCCATATCTAAGGCTGAATTTTCATCGTCTTGAATATTATTTTGCTTGTCATAGTCTATAGCATAAGCAAGATGAACCGTTGTAAGTACGTTTATCATAGGGCTTGGCATTTTATGCGGCATATAATGCAAAGCCACTGCTTCCAATATTGAATCCGATAGACCCCATAAAGATAATAAATAGGCGCCAATTTCGGCATCGCTCACGTCTAATATCTCTATCTGGGCTTGATATAACGGAATTGAATTGCTTTTTGCCAACTTTATAGATTCGGAAAATGCGGTCTTGAAATGTGTCAACATAACAAGTTTTCCAACATCATGAAGCATTCCTGCTATAAGCGCATCTTCAGAGTGGGGTAATCCTAAAATCGTTGCATAAGTTCTAGCGCAGGCGCTTATTGATACAGAACGGTTATAAATGCTTTCAATTGAGAAGCCGGGCACTTTAGGATCATCAAATTGATTAAAGGCGCCTACAGCCAGAACTAAGCTTTTAACTGTATCAAGACCCAAAAGATTAATAGCATGCAGAGGATTTTGGATATGTGCCTTAAGACCAAAAAATGCCGAGTTAATCATTTGCAGAAGTTTTACAGTGATACTAACATCCTGTTTGATAAGGTCTGCAACTTTATGTATGGAAACATCTTGCGATTGAAGTTCCACTGCTAACTGTTTGAATATTTTAGGAGGGCTGGGAAGCGATTTTATTGAGGAAATAGTGTTAAAAATGCCATCGCTTTTAAGAATACTGCGCATATCGATAGAATTATTGATTATTTTTCTTAGTGTATTTGGGTCGCATGGTTTGGCGATAAATTGATGAACATATTCCATTGTTTTCATTATAAGTCTTTTATCGGCGCAGCTCGATAGAATGAAGCGTACAATGCCGGGATAGAGTTCGCTTACCTCCTTAAGCAGTTGGTCGGCGTTCATATCTGAAGTAATCATCTCGCTGACAATTACTTGAAATGAATGTTCCTGCAGTGCTTTCAGGGCTTCAGCACCACTGCCAACAATCTCCAAATCCCATTTATCCTGCAAACTATTGACGGTTTGCGGATTATTTCTGATAGTCATTAGAGGGTTATCAACGAATAGTATTCTATCTTTTGACATTATTTTACTCCGTTATTGATGTTTGTAAGTATCACCAGAGCAACACCCTGACTTGTATCTATTTAGGCTTAAAATCCGATGAAAAATAATCAAGTAATCTATTTTAAACTATTCTATTCTTATTGATAATATCGGTTAACTTTTATTGCTGCTAAAACAGATTAAAAGAAAATGTAGAATTGCCGGTAAATCAATCAGGCAGTTGTTCTATAATGTAATATTTTCGTTACTGTCCGGCCTTTTTATCCGCCTTAGGCGGATGCTATACTTAATATTATTCGCCCGAACACGAGAATCCAAGTTATTTACAAAGCAATAATGGGATAAAAAAACCATATCGATATAAGGGCTAAACTGCCTCATTAAACTTAAAATACGAGAATATTTGCGGATTTACTGAAAACCATAAAAATAACGGGCTGCAACTCATTGTTGTAACCCGTTATACTACATGCCGGAAGCCGGAATTGAACCGGCACGAACGATACCGTTCGAGGGATTTTAAGTCCCTTGCGTCTACCTATTCCGCCATTCCGGCAATTGCTTGATTGTCATATCTTTAGGCTTTTCGGGAAGACCCCCTAAAGTAGCCCGGGTGTCCAAATAGTATCCATCAACATAGTAGTCGATGTACCATCTTATTCCTTTTTTAAAAACAGCCATTCAATTTCCTCGATTGAAAAGTAAATAATTTAATTTTTAATGATAGTCAAGGGAATAAGTTGAAAAATTAATATTCTGAAACATTTTTAGTATATAAGCGATTTCGCATCTTTCGGAAACCCAAGAATTAATAGTAAATATGCTTAAGCCCAGAAAGTTGTTTGCAAAACCAATGATGGATAATAAAAATACCTTGCCCCGTGTCCGCAGACAGGCGGGCGCCGGCAGGCAGGAGGTATCGGCACAACCAATCTCTGGACTCCCGTTTTCACGGGAGTGACGTTGATTATAATGTTCTGCAAAAAGCCGGACAGTAGTGAATTCAACTCGATATTTGATTTTAATTTATATGGGCTGTTTAAACAAAGGGTGATATTTTTTACGACAATATTCTGGTACACTTTTCATGCGCAGTTTTCAAATTAAAACACTCTTAAGAATTAATATTCAATTCCTCGGTACTTGCCTCCTTATTGACGAGTACTTTTCTTATGGCTTTGCCCAGATGCTGCATGGTATAGGGTTTTCTAATATAAATACCAACCCCAAGTGTTTCCGCCTTTTTTACCCGATCAGTTTCGGCAAAGCCACTTGCTATAATAGCTTTCTGTTCCGGATGGATTTTAATGATTTCAATATAAGTATCCAAACCATCAAACCCTTCTTCCATAATCATATCCAATATCACTACATCGACGCTTTTATTCTTAAGATATTTCACGGCAGCATGGCCATCAGCAACAGTTTCAACGTCATAACCCAAGCTGGCCAATATTGTCGCTGCCAATTCTCTTTGTTCTTGAATATCATCTACAACCAATATTTTTTCGCTTCCATGAATATCTACTATTACTTTATTATCCTCAGTTGTTGTTATATCCGTAACAGGCAAATAAATTATAAAATCAGTTCCATGATTTACTTTACTTAGAACATCTATATACCCATTGTGATCTTTTGTCACGCCATATACTATTGCCAGTCCCAAGCCGCTACCGCTTTTCCCCATTTCCTTTCTAGAATAGAAAGGCTCAAAAATGTGTTCAAGATCATTCTGCTCAATTCCTAAGCCTGTATCGCTAACAATCACTATAACATATTCTCCTGCCTCTATATTATTAAAACCACTGTTCAATTTCTCTAAATATTTATGTTCTGTTTTAACGGTAAGCTGACCACCTTGAGACATCGCCTCCATTGCGTTAATAATTAGGTTCATTATTACCTTATAGAGATGTGATTCTGAGCCGTGTATATTTTTAAGGGCTTTATTTAATTCCGTTTTGATAACTATATTATTATGTTTAGATTTAAGCTTTAAGAAACTAGGTGATTCCATATACGATTCAATGATGTCGTTAAAATTTAGGGGTACCATTTCGTAGCGTCCCCTTCTAGCCAAAGCAAGAAGATCCTGAACAACCTCTGATGCTCGCAGCGCGGATTTTTCGATCTTTAAAATATCTTTCATAATTGGGCTATCCTCGACTATCTTCATTCTAATCAGTTCCGGATAGGCTACCAGCGGCCCAAGTATATTGTTTAAATCATGAGCTACTCCCCCAGCGAGAACTCCAAGAGATTCCATGTGTTTAGCCCGTGAAAGCTTCTCTCGCAATTCTTGTTTCTCTTTTTCAGCTTTTTTAATATTTGATATATCAGTAAATATTCCTATAGTTCCATAAACACTTCCATTATTATCAAGAAGCGGTGTTGCAGAGACGAATATTTGACATATTTGCCCATCTTTTCTTTTTAATGCAAGCTCATACTTACTTAGTTCTTTACTTTTTATTTTTTGAGTTTCCCTGATGGTCTTGCTTTTATTTTCTTCGCTTATAAAATTTCTAATGTTTATGCCTATCAACTCGCTTTTGGTATAGCCGAATATCTTACAGGAGGATTCATTGGCAAATAGGATTTTCCCATTTATGTCGGTAGTTATTATTCCATCGGATATATTCTCTACTAAACTGCGATAATTTTTCTCACTATGCTGCAGCTCTATAAATAGAAATGAATTTGCTATTAGGGGAGATATAGTATTTATGAAGGCTGCGATTAACTTGCTCTCTTCTCGATCAAGGGATTTTTCTCCTATTCTTTCACCAAGACCGATGATGCCGATTAATTTATCGTTGTGCAGAAAGGGAACAATTATTTTTATACCAAAATTCTGATGAATGTATTCAAGATTTTCAGATTCGTCTATTAAATGTAAATCATCTACCCAAAATGGGTCAATATTGCTTGCGAACTGCTTTTGAAGGGCTTTTGATTGCAATAAACCATTAATTTTTTTACTTTTTCTTAATTTGCCCGTACCAAAATATAATTCCTTTTTGAAATTTGATGTGGGATCCCATATGGAAATAAACACAGTCGGTATCGAAAACTGCCCTGATATAGTTAGCATTATAACATTTATGAGATTATCAAAATCCGATATTTTTATAAAGTCTTTAGTCAGCTTAGATAAAGTATTAAACGCAAGCATCTGCCTGTCTATTGAGAGCTGGCAATCCAAATACTCCTTTGATTGATATTGTTGGTTTCTTGTATCTTCTAACATTTACTATTTCTCAATACCACAAAATCCAGCGGCTTCTTGTATATTAGTTCTAATCGTCATATAGCTGGCTAAATCCAAGACTTTAAATACGTGTAGTATATTATCCGAAATATTACATAACACTATATCGCCTCCTGCTTCTCGTGATGTTTCAACATTGCTAAGTATTGAGCCAACACCGGCTGAAGAAAGAAATTCCAATTCGTTCATATCGATTATGATATATTTGTAGCTTTCAGCCTGGAGTGCAGTGATTGTTTCGAGCATTTCGCCGGCATTACTGTTATTCAATATTTTCCCGGGGTTGATAATAATTGTATCATCCCCAAGCGGTTTTTTGCTTATATCGCGGCTACTCATAATTGTTGCTCCATCTTTTTTCCAATGTTAATTTATTCATACCGTTGTCGCTGTAGGTATAAGAAATATCATCAATTAATTTTTTTATTATACTTAACCCAAAACCTCTTTTTTGGCGTTTCTTGGCTGCCTCTAATGGATGAAAATCTGTCATTTTTTCAGTTGGATTAAAAGGCAACCCATTGTCTTCAAATTGCATCACTATTCGATTATTGAAAACCTTGGCTTTAAAAATTACCTTATTGCTGCCATTGGTTGTCCCATGTGTACAGATATTATTGCCAACTTCATAAAAAATTATTATTAAATCAAAGCTAATATATTTTGTTAGGTTTATACGTATTAAGAATTGTTTAAATTTCTCTAAAGCCTTATTAAGGCTCTCGTTATCAGCAATAAATTCATCGCGGTATATTTCCGGAGAAGCTGATATTTCAAACGATATAAATTCCGTTCGATCTATTGTTTGTGAATCGCCGTCAAAGTTAAAAAACTCTGTCAAATTTAGTACTTTTAGGACGCGAATTAATTCTGGAGTAGGCCACAAAAGACTCATCTTTATACCTTTTTCTTCAAATATTTCTCTCGCTTGCCATAATAATCCTATATGAGTAGACGTTGTTTGCTTGAGTTGGGAGCAATTTAGTTTTATCGGTAATGAATGTACATTACTTAAATTTTCCAGATGCTGTAAAAAACTTTGTTCAGCGTTTTCGGATAATTCAATTGGGACCATTATGGTATTATCGACCTCATTAACGAGTTTCATTTGTGTTCTCCATCAATTGGATATATTTTATGTCGGTAATTTTTTCACACCACTTAAGGGCAATAAGCGTAATGTCATCATATTGTGGCGCAGATCCTACAAATGCTTGGTGTTGTTGAAGGACTTCATCTACTATTTCATCTGCTTTAAGATGTTTAAATGATTTTATAAGCTGCATAAAAAGGTCCATTCCGAATTCTTTATTATTCGAGTTGAGCGCTTCATTGATTCCATCAGTGTACTGGATTATCAAATCATTCTTAGCCAACGAGAGATGACCGGTTTTGATTCTTTTATTAAATTGTTCAGCAGGCATAAGTCCCAATGGATATCCGGTAGTTTGTATTAATTCGGCATTTCCACTGCCCCCATCAATTTTTATCAATGGATTGTGTCCGGCGGAAGCAAAATCAAGCTGCCCCGTATTTTTGTTTAAAAGCCCATAGAACATTGTTACAAAAGTTCCCCTTTTCAGATTTGGCCTTAGTTCCTGGTTGACATGTTTTAATAACTCCGCCGGCTGTATGATTGATCTGGTAAACTCCTTAATAATATCGCGAGTAAGCAGCATAATCAGCATTCCAGGCAGAGATTTTCCGGAAACATCGGCTACGACAAAGGCCAGAAAATTATCGTCAATTTCAATAAAATCATAGTAATCTCCGCCAACTTCTTTGGCGCTGTAGTATTTTCCGGCAAACTCAAATAGTTCTGATTTAGGGAATTCTCGGGGTAAAATATTAGCCTGAATCTCCCTGGCGATTTCCAGTTCTCTGGCCATCCGCTCGTTTTCAATCAGATTATTTTGAGCGATATTTAATCTGGCGGCCATAACCTTTAAGGTCTTAGCTAGATACCCAAATTCATTTTTGTCCTTCACAGAGAAATCAAATGAAAACTTTTCAAAATCAATTTGCTTTAAATAATTGGTGATTATACTGATAGAACGAAGCTTTCTACCCAATATTATCAATGTTGATGATATGCATAGGATAATTATTATCACGGTTAAAAGAACAACGGTTAAGATTGATGTTTTGCGCGCAATTGTGATTTGTTTATCGGATGATGCCACCACCAGTTTTCCCAAACTCAAATTGTTTTCTATAACAGGTACAGCAGTAAAGACAGAATCCTTGCTAATTTCCAGTGATTCACCTGGTTTCAGCAGCTCGGGGAAAGAGCCGGATGTTACATCCGGCATTTTCTCTGATGTTATCACTTTTACAATATCAGTATGAGCTATAAATATACCTTTTTGATTTGTGATACCTGCCCAATATACATCGGGATTTTCAGCGGCTAGTTTTTTACATATATTATTAAGCAACAGTTCATCGGGATCTTTAGATGAGATGATTAGTTTCCCCGCAGAACTGGAATATGATCGAGACTGGGTAAGCAATTTATCTAAAACATTTCTGGTTGCAGATTCAACATAAAAACTGGTTATAAAATAGCCGGTAATCGACATTAGAAGAATAATTATAGATGATATATACAGAGCAAATTCGAATCGAATCGATTTTTTAAATTGATGCTGCTCCGGCCATTGAATGGCATCATTATCGGGTTCAATTTTTTTAATTTGAGTTGTTGGAAAGTTCATTTAGTCTCTCTAATTCGTTATTGGTTCTATCGATGTATTTTTTAATTTCGGCATTGGCAGGATCAAGTTTCCTTACTTTTTCCCACATTTCAATCGCTTGCTTAAGTTTGTTGCACCCATAAAGTTCAACTCCGGCATATTTATAAGCATTGGCAAGATATTCTCTCACAGCTTCATAATCCGGCGCCAATTGCTCAACCTTCTCCCATTGAATAATTGCCTGATGCAAGTCACCTTTCACGAAAAGCTTTCGGGCTGCACTATAGGATTCCTCAACTTCTTTAAGCAGTACATCACTGAGAGGTTTGGATATTCCATCAGCTCTATGAACGACTGGTGCAGAGTTTCTGCTCATTTTTTCAAGTATATTGTTATGCAAGTTTAGGCATAATTGGTGTTGCGGATAAAGCGTCAATGCCGAGTCAATGTTGACTAATGCCTTATCAAAGTCATTTTCCGAATAAGCGCTGGCGGCAGTTTCCCGGTAACGCTCAAATATAACCCGCTTATAAATCGTGCTCACCCTGTTATCTTCAGCGGCAAATTGCTTGATTTTTTGAACAGCCGAATATGCCTGGTTCAGTTCGCCATAACTTAATAAGGAATCAATCAGCGATAGGTGTTTCCTGATCATCTCCTCTTTTGAAGCGATTTGCTGAATAGAATCATCTATTCGTTTTATAAGATCCAATGTTTCTTTGGAAACAGAATCTATGGATAAAGCAAGATTGGCATAATAACGGGCATCTATATAATTTTTGGATTCAAGCTTTGCTTGGGCAGAATCATGATATTCGCGGTAATGCTTTTTATTGTTAATCTCGGTCAAACGAGACTTCGCTTTGGCTCCCAGTTGATAAATATTGCTGGTATCGATACTATTAATTCGCGCTAAGAACAATGCTCTCTCGAAAAAACTTATAGCTTTTTCGAGACTATCCAAACCAGCCGATTCCTGTCCTTTATGTACCATGTCGTTTATTATTTCTAAATTATGCGTTGATAGCTGCTTATTCATTAAATCGTTGAATTCAGTTTCGCGATCCTGAGCTCTTCGTTGCCTTCTTTCACCCATAGATGCGCCGAAAGTCATTGTGATGCTGAACATGTGCAGGCCGCCCATGTCTCGTCCAACATAGGCGTAATCGAAGTTTAATAATTTATAGTTGATTCCACAACCGGCAGAAAACTTGTTGCCACGCAGGCCGCTTCTGAGAGAAAGAATATCATATAAGCTATACTCCAGCCCAAAGGCCAGAGTTGATTCGATATCTTCAACCTTTGTAAACTTTGCCGTCATCGTCAATGCCTGATTCCAGCTTGGTTTGGGCAACAGGCGTACAGCCAAACCAAAATTGCCTCCGATAGGATAGGAGACACTCTCATCAGCCAGTTTGGAACTCAGGCTGATTAGGTTTCTACCAACAAGAGCTAATGAATAATATTCCAGCCAATTTAAATGAGTTGAGATTTGCCTGGCGACGGATAAGTTCAAGCCGGGAGATGAAGTTGTGCTGTAGGTATCCAGCGAATGGTGTTCCATGTTTAGGGCAAAACCGAAATCATATTGTGAAATGGCCTTACCGTAAGCTAAGTAAAATCCCAATCGCTCATCCTGAATATAACCCTTAAGAAAGTTATGAACATCCCGTTTTTCAATGCCGTTTATGCCAAGGCGAAATATGCCCAGACCAAAACTTCCATAATCTAATGTAGGAAAGACAAAGCCCATATATTGATAGGCAACGTCTGAATCGTATAGACGGCTATAAAAACCCCCAAGCGATATTCTATCGGCCCGAGTCAGTCGCGAGGGGTTCCAGTATGGAGCGGTGGTGTTATCGCTGATAGCAAGATTAGACCCGCCGAGTGAAAGTTCCCGGGCTCCGGTACCCATACTGAAAGGCGATTGAGTGCCGGCATCATCGGAAGCAAATGAGCAGCCGAAAGCCAGAATAATGCAGGTCAAATATGTTAATAATGTCCTCATCTTATCACCGCAATTTTCCTTCTAAAGCATTCCTCGCGCCCCGAAGTATATTTGGCTGTAATTCGACAGAAATATGTCCCGGAAACCACTTTAAGACATGAATTATTGAAACCCATCCAAGAATCGCTTTGATATGAACCTGCCGGACGGAATGAATTAATTGTTACGTCCTTGACAGCATCGCCGGTTATGGTGAATATGGTTATATCAATAGTTGCATCTTCTGCCAGAACGAATCCAATAATGGTCTTCTCACCCCGTGAGGAGTGAAAGGGATTTGGATAGTTAGTAAAAGAGCGTTCAAGGTTAGCTGCTGATATCGATATCTCAGTTGCCTGAAGTGGGTACGAACCTTCAATTAATGTAGTATATATTGTATCCCCCAGATTTTTATCAGCCATTTCCAGGAATGTTGAGTCTTCGAAGATTATAACATAATTGCCAAGAATTGATTCGTTTTTAATGTCGCATTTAAGTGTTATGGGAATATTGCTTCCCCAGGATACGTCGTAATTGTCTTCAATCGGAATTACCAGACTATCACTCGTCAAAATGCTATCAAAGGCGACTTGTTGACCATCGAGCATTAGATATATGGCTTCAAATATATCGCTTCCGGAAACGGACGATAAACCATCAAGCGTTCGCTTCTTAAAATGCCCGCGTAAACCATATATGCTTAAATCTCCTTGTGGATTAGGATTATCATACACAATGATTCCCTCGAATATAGTTAGTTGGTCTTGACCCGGAAACCCGATTTTCAAGGGTGGATTCTGCAATTTCAGGTTTGGCCGACCTGCCGGCAAAAAGATGCGTGTAATACTTGTCGAAAACGGGAAGTCTATATCACATCCGTTAGCAATGCTGATCCCCGGATAGATTGAAGTATCAGCCGCATCACGCAGGATTATTGAATTTTCCGACTGTACGACTAAAGCAAAATGATCAAAGGAAACATCGCCTTCGATATCTGCGACTAAATCAATATTAAGGTTTTCGCTGGGATTAATCAGCAAACCGGTATCCGATAAATTGAAAACTGCCGAACCATATAGTATTGGAACAAATGGCTGGTATTCTATTGGGCTATCGGAAATCCTGAAGCCGATTTTATCGAATAAACGATCAGGGTTTAATAGTTCGCCAAGACTATCAAGAACTGTTATCTGTATATCATACAGTCTAATGGGCGAATGAAGACTGTCTGAAGGATAGCTAACGTTAAAATCAATCAGCGATAATGAATCTATGCCGCCTATTATCGATGAGGGTAGAGATGGAATCAAACATATTTCCGGTGCGGAAGCGGGTTGTCTAAACTCTGTCCAGCCGGAACTAATAGGGAAAGCCGAACCCTCGGATATTATCAGAGTATCCGTTGCGACCCCAAGTTGTGAACCGGAATTAAGATCACGAACCTCAAAGTAAGTGCTGTCGTGAACAACAAAATTGAAACCGGGATATGTCGTCTCATCTTTAATTGAAACCATCACTTCAAGGGTGTCGGTGTCGCCGGGATTTAAAGTAACCGGAGAAGCAAGTTGAATAGTCTGTAATGATGTGTCGGTCTCAAAGTCGTTCAACAATCCAATAATAAATGGTCCCCTGCCGATGGCGACTTCATCCAGCACGGATGTGATATTAATAGAGTTCCATAAACTATCGACCAGAACAAACGAGAGACTCGTAAATTGGATTTGCGAGTTGCCGGTTATTCCCGGATGCCGCAATCTCAACCGCAATATTTTGGCATATCTCTGGCCAAAATTCACCGTTTCGTTAAGCATCGAAGTATATGATACAGCCATTTGCTGCGAAGGATCATCTATACGGCAGGAAGCTGTTTGCATCGGAAAAACTACACCCGTATCTAATGGAACAGTTTGCAGGCTGTTTTCATCAACGATTTGAATCATACTGCTGTTATCGATTGCCAGCATAAAATCGGAGGCTGATGCCTGGCTATCAATATCCACAAGCAAAGTATAAAGCTGTTGTTGTGATGGCGGAACTATTACCGGGCTGCTAAATACCAAAGGGACGGTTGTCTGCGCCGGAATATCTTCCAGAACGACCATATTATTATAGCCTGCAGATAAAACCATTCGACTGAAAACCTCATCTGCATTCAATGGTTCGCCATTACTATTTTTAATGCTTATCTGCAGGCTATCGAGACGCAGAGATGCTGCCGTATTCTCAGTGTCAGGATGAGCATATTGCATACTAAAAGGAAAAATATTGGTCTGACCTCTAATTACTGCCGTGGGAATAGAGCTGATTAGCTGAATATAAATATCCGATGGTGAATCCTGTAGTGTAACCGTATTAGTCCGAACGATCGATGAAGAATCAGGTATAAGCGGTGCCATAGCACGAAACCGCCAGTAAACTTCACCGGTTTGGATAGCCGTGTAATAATATAAGAATTCAACAGAATCACCACTGGCCAGAGTTGCAGGTCCCGAAAAACTGCTGTCATAAACAACAATTGTAGAATCGTTAACACTTATTACCTGGGCATATACACTATCCATAGGTTCCGTTGAAATGTTTTCAACCGTAAGCCCAACTTCAATCGTTTGACCTATCGAACGGGTTTGAATAAGCGGTCTATAGGAAACTCTTATTTCTGAGTTGGTGATATTGAAAGTTGCAGAACCAATCAGCGGATTATCGAGTGGACCGTCATTTAACGATTTAAACTGGCAGCCATTTAGCGGTATAGTCCCCTGAAAATAGATGTCTTGAGAAGCTAAACTGCTGATATCTGCAAGCAGGAATAGCGTCGGTGGTTGTTCGTCAACTTCAATCTCAAGAGAGTTAGCAGTCCATGTCAATCCCGAATATACAAATGAACTAACGAACAGATCACTATTTTGCCAGATGTCATCGCCATTAATGTCCAACCAAATTTCCAGGGAAGAAATATCGCTGGTATCGGCATCTCCAATATTCCCGACGGTTACTGATTGCAGAGTATCTATCAGGTTGCCATTGGAAGCGGGGCGAAAGGCAAATAAAGTAACGGAGGTATCTCCTGGGCTTAGCGTCCTTGATACTAACTCGATTTCCTCATACTGAGAAAATACCGATCCATTTATTATAAGGTAGCCTCCGCTAATAACGGGCAGATCGCCGTTGATATTGACAGATTGCGAGAAGGTTAAATCCGAAGGATTGGAAATTGAAATCGCCAGGCTATCCGAATCAATTGCATTCGAGGGAATATCTGCAACCATAAAGAAATAAAATAACGATTCCGGAGGTATTGCAATGTTAAATCCGGAAAACCTAAGACTCCCGTCATTAAAATAGCCCGTTGCCAGCAGCGAATCATTATCCATAATTCTATTCTTATTTGTATCGAAAAACAAGGATACCTGTCCCAGCTCGCTGTCTGAATATTCCTGGGCAGCATTACTATGCGATATATTATTTGTTTGGATTGCCTGCAGATTCTGAGTGTCGCTTATATAACCATTATACAAGGCTGCGGCAAGCATAACATTATCGGAGCTTCCCGGTGCCGCCGTATCAGATTGTTCGGGGACCGAAATTACGGTAATGCGGTTTGATGGAAAAATAAGATGAGGTTGAGGATTGCCTATGTTTTCATCATCCGCGCCGGTGGTTCCCGATCTATACTCGATTCCCTCAACCGAGACCTCAAGTTGAATTGTTCCCCCTTCAAATTGAGCATTAGCAATATCAAGAGTAACAAAGAACCGTCTGCCGGAAGTATTAATCGGATATGCCAGACTCGCTAAAGTCCAAATTCCGGCATTAAAAGAAAACTGTCCTATCTCACTGTCGTCTGCCGTAAAACCGTTGCCGGTGATGTCAGCCCAGAGATTAAGAGTCAAATAGGTACTGGCATCCTGAAATGTGCCTGTATTTATAAGCTGAATGCTGCTAAGACTATCCGAAGCATAGCCGTTACTCGGGAGGATGAAATCGAAAATCAATCTGTCTGTCTGGCCTCCATAAAAGGTGCTGCCGCTAATTGTGTTTACTGCAACATTATTAGCTGGAAATGCATTAATGACAAAATCATTTTCATTCTGCAGCGGAAAGTTGTCCGCGAGGTTAACCTGCGGTGTTAAAAAGAATCCCGTCGTATCCGGAATGCCAATATTAATCAGGTTTCCGTTTTTTGCATTTGCAGCGCTTAGAGCAGCCACAACTGATATTCCAATGATGCTTCCCGAACCCGGTATCGATAACCCGGGCGTATTAAAAACTATGATCCCATCACTTAAAGCAGCGGTAGAAAGCAAAGTGTCTTCCAAGCCAAGATCGGTATAATCACCATCTATGTTTGCATAAAGAAGCATGCTGTCTATCTGGCTATCGAGTTCACTTTGGCTTGCCCCATCCGGGTCGGTAGCCAGTAGATTCAGACTAAGGCTGTCTATTGATATGGACATAGCATAGCTGCTTATGAACTCCAAACCCAAAATCGGACCTGTGCTTTCTCCTGGAATGATATTTCGAGCGGGAATAGATACCGCAGATACCGCTAATTCCTCATCTGTTTGAATAATCACAGTATCCACAGGAACTATTTCAACGTCAAGCGGCCCGTCATTATTCGATGACATCTCGAGGCCATGTAAAGGTATGCCAAGCGCAACAGTAGAAAGATTGGTTGGGTAAGCCGCTAATTTGACCGCAACATAATATCGAGTAAGTTGGTTTGTCAGTGGAGAATTTAAGCCGCTTATTGACCAATAGGCTCCGGTAAAAAATAAGAGCCCAAGACGAATTTCTTCCGCCTGTCCACCCCAGGAATTGCTGCCATCATCCATGAATAATATCATCGAATCCAGATCTGATTCATCCGCTGTACCCGAATTCCATACATTAAAACCATTAAGCGTATCCTCCTGATAGCCATTGCGGGGAATGTCGATTATCATTATATTATAAAGCGAATCGCCCGGGCTTATTGTTGTCATACCCGTTGCAATCAAAGAAATCTGTTCGGATATTAAGCCATCGATTATATTATATCCCTGAGAATTCAAAGTATCCGGACCCTGAAACATTGTTCCATCGCTTGTCTGGATATCCGTATCAGTTAAGACAAACAAGTCAAGAGAATCGCTATCATGAGGATTCGGGCTGATTACCGGACAAATAATAAATGAACGTTCTGATTCTGCCGGAATTGAAAAAGGTGAAAATAATAAAGTAAGAGTATCAAAAGTGAAACTTTCTGATGCAATCAGACTATCTATTCCGGTAATCGAAGTATCATTATCTGCATCAAAATACAAAGCCAGTGAATCAATGTTAGTTAATCTCTCGGCAAGATTGCCCGCCCCTCTGGAGGCATCATGCACGGTTACGCTTTCGATGTTTTTGGCTGTATCTAAACTATTATCAATGCGAAAAGCAAGTAAAGATGAGTTTGTCTGATTGGAATAAACAACGGTATTGCCAAGCGGGATTGCATGGATATACAATTTCGGAATTACTGCATTCATTGTTTCGGATGTATCTGTAATTGCATTAATGTCAGATAGTACGATGATTTCACCGGAGCCCTCCTGGTCTGAGGTAAATAGACCAGTAGAATCTATAGAGCCGGATGAAAATGTATGCGACCAGGTAAGTACTCCCGGATAAGTCTGGAAATCGTTGCTGTCGAGAGCTTCAACATTAAACTGATAAGAGGAATCGACAAAAAGCGAATCATAAAATGGTGTTATTGTCAGGCTGGCGAGATTGCCGGTTTCCAATGCCCCCATATCAGGGGTGCTGCCATTAAATATATAACCAAGATCAAGGCCGGCATCTATTGCCGGTGAAGAGCTTTTCAACCTGAAATTTTCCTGTGGGGGATTAGTAAACTTAGGAGATGCTGATATTCCGCCGGCAGAATCAACAACACCGCCAGAGTAATTTGCATTGCTGTTGCTCCAAACATCATTAAAACCGCATATATTCTCAACTCGACCAAAAATACCGTTATTATTCGATACGGTTATGTTATTGAATATTCGCGCAGTGGTTACATTGCTTTCGAGATTGATTCCATCATTGGTGCAATTATAAGCTGTATTGTTATAAATATTATTATTCTCTCCCGAATCAGAGATACTGATTCCATCTATGCCGGAATTGGTTGTAATGTTTCTCAGAATAAGATTGTCATCGCCAACAACCCTTATACCATTCCAAACATTATCATGTATATAGCAATTGGTTACAGCACATGAATCGCCGGTAAGATATATTCCGTTATGACCTGAATTGGTAAGCTCTAAACCATCGAGCTTAACATGTTTGGCATTCAGCCATATAATTGATATAGCCAAGCCATTTATATCAAATACAGCATCGCCAACACCGAGTTTTCGATAAGTTATTGTGGATGTTTCCGTTCCCGATAAGGTCAAGTCAATATAATCTGTAAGAGAATATATTCCCGGTATCACGTTAATGGTATCGCCAGGCTGCAATATACCCAACTGATCGCCATTGTCTAACGATGCCCAAGCATTGGCCGAATCCAATCCGCTATTGCCGTCATCGCCGGTAGGGGAAACGTAGAAGTTAATAGGTACATGTGTAGAATACTCTATAGCCCCCATGTCTGGCGCGGCATCGTTATACGGATAGCCCAAATCTAAGCCTGCATCAATAGCGGGTGACCCTTCGCGAAGATGAAAATTATACGTTGATTGGTTTACGAACTGAGGATCATCGGATATTCCACCTGCAGAATCAACAACTCCACCACTATAATCATTAGTACCGCTATTCCAAATATCGTTGTATCCGCATATATTCCCAGCTGTTCCATCGATTCCATCATCACCCCCAATGATGATATTGTTGAATACGCGTGCTGAGGATACAGAATTATCAATCCATATCCCGTCGAGAGGACATGAATAAATAGTATTTCCATAGAATAAATTATTTTCGCTACCGTTGCGGTTAACAATTCCAGATTGGTTGGCGTTGTAAAATACATTTCTCAAAATGAGATTGTCGTTGCCTTCAATGTCTATTCCTTGCAGTCCGCAATCATGTATGCAACAGCCGGTAATAAGGCAGGAATCTCCGATTAACAGGATGCCATCGCGACCGGGATTAATGATTTCAAGATTGAGAAGCTGTATGTTGTTACCTAAGACTTGTATGGCACATGTATCGCTGCCATCGGGATCTATGATTGCGGTTCCTGCTCCGAATTTACGATAAACAATCGGAAGTGCTTGAGTTCCGGATAATGTCAACTGAACAGTCGTTGAAACCGAATAAACACCGGGATATATATTAATCGTATCACCGGGATTTAGGATGCTTAGCTGATCGCCATTGTCTAACGATACCCAAGCGTTGGCCGAATCCAATCCGCTATTGACGTCATCACCGGCGGGGGAAACAAAGTAAGTAGTAATCGTATCAACGTCATTGAAGGCAACCCAATAAATCTTGGTGCTATTTTGATTAACCTCGTTTAATGATCCTACCTGGAAGCCATCGGCTAAGAAAGCTTGAATTCCATCATCCAGATTGAAAGCCGAGTTAAAAAATAATGTACTATCTGCTGTCAGTGACGATGGGCGATGAACGGAATTAATATTGCCTTCATTGGCTATTATTATATACTCAGGCTGAAAACCAACGTCTGTAATATCGCGGTTGTCATTGCCATCACCATTATACCAGTTGTCCGCAATCCTTCCCGGCACAGAATTCCAGGCGATATAATGATAAATAACTCCTGAGTTATTAACTGTATTGTGATCACCAATTTGAAAACCATCAGCTTCGAAATCCTGGATTCTATTTGCCTTTTCATTATCATTATTAAATTGCATGCTTTGATTTATAGGTTCGGATGAGAAACGCTGCATGGCTCGTTTGTCTGCCTCGCTCATTACTATCACATAACCAGGCTGAAAACCAATACTGTTTATGCTTCGATTGTCGGTGTCATCACCGGTATAGCTGCCAACAACCATTTCGCCCGCTTCTGCTTTAAAAGCGATCCAGTAGTAATCAACTCCGTTCCCATTCACAATGTCATCTCCGCCAACAACGAATCCATCAGTGGTGAATGATTGAATTATATCAGGTTGGAAAACAAAATCATCAACCAGCGATTTCGAGACATCACCAGTCATAGTTGAAGTGCGTATATAAGCGGATTCATTCAGGTTACCTTTGATGATTACCACATCAGGTTGAAATCCCGGATAGTTGATTGGGCGATTGTCAGAGCCATCACCTTGATAGGTGCCTGCTGACAATTGCATAGCGGCAGATACGACACTAACGTAAAATACGAATATCAATGAAGTGATAAATACTAAACGTATAAATTTAATTTCGAAAATTGCATATTTAAGCATATCATTTATAGGAATCGGTATTTATAGCGAGGATGTTTAAATGTATCTGGTTAGAAGTAACAGGATAATTATAATTTTACAATCTGAAACACCTGTCTTATTTTGCGTAATTGTTTCACTTGGCAACACTTTACCTACAGTATTTTGCATAATTAAATGACATAAAACTAATTCAAAATCATATAATTATGATATTTGATATTACCCCATTTTAACGGACACATTATAAAGTAATTTAATTGTATTTCAAAGACAACAGGTGGTTTATCAGGAGTATTCCCATTATTTTATTCAATTACAGGTTGGGTTCTCAGACTAAGGCGGATGAGGGGAGCGAACAAGCGGACTTAAAATATTTCATATTATTACACTGCTGTCCGGCCTTTTTTATAGAGTTCTTAAAATAATACCCAACAATCGAAACTTGCTTATTTCATAATCCATAGAGCAGCGGGATGTTGGGCGGCTCCGATAAACATCGGCACTTCATCTTTTATTTTGTTAAATATTTCGAG
>JAGGSN010000019.1 GCA_021159005.1 Candidatus Zixiibacteriota bacterium
AATTTAACCGCCTTCCCTATTATCCCATTTGGGACCGAACCGCTTATGTATTAAATATAATATATCAATTTTATGTGATAGTCAAGGTAAATTTTAGAGGAATTATTAAAATACTATATTGAAAAAAAAGGCGTTTGTTATTACAATAATAATGTTGTGGTTGGCGTTCGCCTTAGGCGAACTCGTCTGCCAGCAGCTACGTTTGAGATATTACAAAAATAAAAGCATTGAAAGAACATGGATAATTACAAAAACACTGCTCAAGCCTGGCATGGCAAGAACCTCGATGTCAAGATATTATTCTCCGTAGCCGGTCTGGCTACGCAAATCTGGATAGAGAACGAACAGGGTTCTTTATTAATAGACACCGGCGACGGGACGCTAAGAGATATTGTCGCCAACAAGCTTGATTATAAAAAAATAAAGGGCTTGCTGTATACACACGGTCATTTTGACCATATGGGCGGCTTGCATACAATTTTGTCGTTCCTCAGAATGATAGGCAGGACTGAGCCTTTGCCAATTATCGCCCCTGCTGGCTGCACTGAGGTTTTCTCTACAATTGATAATTTCATAAGGTGTTATCCTGATTCCACTGCCTATGAAATTCTCTGCAGGAAAGGCAATTCGGATGATTGTTTTGAGCTTTCCGGCATGGCAATCAAGCCGTATCCGGTTGTTCATTGCGGAAGTATAATGGATGGCCGCATACTGGATCAAATTCCTGCTTTTGGCTATAGGATTTCTTGCCGTGATGAACATATAGCCATAAGCGGCGATACGGGAGACTGCCCTGCCTTGCGAGAGCTTGTTCAGGATGCCGATTTGGCGATTATCGAAGCATCATATAAAGACAGCGCCAATATATCTAAGGATATTCTAAAGAAAGTGCATCTATCCGAGGATTTGGCAATAGAAATAGGAAAAACAGCGAAAGAATATATACTTGTGCATAAGATAAGGCGATAAACGCAAAATACTTGCAAACAATAGAATATTCCGCATACTTGACAAATACCGAATATTTTGTATATTATGTTCGCCATGAGTTAATTTTAAGGCTATTATATAATAAGCGCAGTTTTAATGATGGAGGAAAATATGAGATTAACTGTAACGCTAATTATGTTTTATATTTTCATAACAGTTGGCTCACCCTTAGCCGATCCGCCGCCGTATTATGATTTACGTGATGTTGACGGCGAAAACTATGTTACATCAGTGAAAAGCCAGACAGGAGGCACCTGCTGGACTCATGGGGCAATGGCCGCCATGGAGGGCAATATGATGATAACCGGTGCCTGGACTGAAGCCGGCGAGACCGGCGAGCCCGATTTAGCCGAATATCATCTCGATTGGTGGAACGGATTCAATCAATACAACAATGATGATATCAACCCGCCCCAGGGCAATGGCTTGGAAGTGCATATGGGAGGCGATTATCGGGTAACATCGGCTTATCTTACGCGGGGAGAAGGCGCAGTCAGAGATATAGACGGACAATCTTACGATACACCCCCGGCAAGACATAACCCGAGCTATCACTATTTTTATGCGCGTGATATCGAATGGTTTACTATAGGAGATAGTCTTAGCAATATCAATACAATAAAAACTAAGATCATGGAAGAAGGCGTCTTGGGCACATGTATGTGCTATAGCGGCGATTTTATCCAGAATTTCATTCATTACCAGCCGCCATCGAATGACCTCGACCCCAATCACGCTGTAGCTATCGTAGGTTGGGATGACACTTTGCCAACGCAAGCGCCTTTACCCGGCGCCTGGATGGTTAAAAATAGCTGGGGCGAAGGCTGGGGATTAGGCGGTTATTTCTGGATTTCTTACTATGATAAACACTCCTGCAGACAGCCGGAAATGGGCGCGATTTCATTCCAGAATGTCGAACCGCAAGCTTATTATAATATTTACTATCATGACTACCACGGCTGGCGCGATACAAAAACAGACTGCCATGAGGCATTTAATGCTTTTACTGCCGAGGGCACCGATACGGAATATGAAACATTGCGGGCAGTCAGCTTTTTCACGGCTGTCGATGATGTAACTTATACTGTGAAAATATATGACCGTTTCGAGGATGACGAATTGCTGGATGAACTCTCATCAAAAACCGGCGCAATCGAATTTAGCGGCTTTCATACGATTAACCTTGATGTTCCGGTAGAGCTTGACGAGGGCGACGATTTCTATGTTTATCTAAACCTTTCAGAAGGCGGACAGCCATACGATCGCACTTCGGATGTTCCGGTACTGTTGGGCGGCTCATCCCGGACTATAGTGGAATCATCTGCCAGCGCCGGCGAAAGCTATTATAAACAAGATGGGGACTGGATCGATTTAATTTATTTTGAAGATGAACCCTGGACCGGCACCGCTAATTTCTGTATCAAGGCGCTGACAAAATCGGATTCTATCACGAGCATTACTTCATTCAATAACAATTTGCCAAAGACATTTACACTTTCGCAGAATTATCCCAATCCATTTAATCCAACTACGACAATCGAATATACTTTATCCAAAAATTGTGATGTCAGGCTGAATATCTACGACCTTCTCGGACGGAAAGTAACCGAACTTGTGAACGAAAATCAATCGGCAGGTAATTATCAGGCTGCTTGGGATGCCGGTAATGTTGTATCAGGAATATATTTCTATGAACTGCAAGCTGGCGATTATAAAGCTGTAAAGAAGATGACATTGTTGAAATAATCATCTTATTCACAATAGTCTCACTTTAATCACAGGGGTTCAAACATTGAACCCCTGTTTGATTTTATTCTGCCAGAGTTGTCGGAAATAACTTCCGACAGCATAAAAATATTATAAAGATACTGTCATATTATTATCACAACCGTCAACACACCCTTAAATGCTGTCGGGTGCGGTGCCCCGACAGAAAATTAAACATACCCCTAAATCCCCTCTCGAGAGTGGAATAATAAAATGTTGGTGCGTGAGGATGTGCGCCAACTACTCTAATCCCTATCAAGGAGAAAATAATATCTGCGTTAACACATTATATCACTACTGTCCGGCCTTTTGTCCGCCTTAGGCGAATGCTATAATGATGTCATTCCCACGCTGCCCGCGTTATTCCCACACTACCCGCGTCATTCCCAACACCGTCCGCGTCATTCCCAACTTGATTGGGAATCCAGAGATTGGTCATGCCGATACCTCCTGCCGGCCGGCGCCCGCCTGTCTGCGGACACGGGGCATGGTATTTTTTTATCCACCTTTGAGTTAACGAACAGCTTCCTGGATTCCCCCGCCGCCGCGGGGGAATGACGCAAATGGGTAATCATCAAATTAAAATCAATTAC
>JAGGSN010000020.1 GCA_021159005.1 Candidatus Zixiibacteriota bacterium
GTCAATTACCCCGTGACAAGTCACGGGGCTTGCGAATGGCTAAGCGAGACCAAACAATAGACTAGACCGAAACAGGAGAAATCCATGTCAGCCGCATTACGAACTACAAGAACACATTCCGACGCCCCCCTAATCGGAGTCACTTCCGGGCGCGCCAAACCCGACGCCGCGATGCTAAGTTCGTTCTGCAAGGTCGAAGGGGAATTTTCCCCGTGCATAGACACGGAGGCAGCATAATATGCGAATTCCAGTTTTAGACAAGAACCTTAAACCACTGATGCCCACAACGCCAGCCCGAGCACGTCTCCTTCTGTCGCGAGGAAAAGCGCGGGCATACCGGAACAAACTCGGTATCTTCTGCATCATCCTGAAGCGAGATGTCGAGCCGGATAACCAGCAGATCGCTCTCGGTATCGACCCGGGAAGCCACTACGAAGGCTACTCTGTGGTTGGTACACAAGATACGGTGCTTAACGGCATGGCAGAAGCCCCGCGACACGTCAAAGACGCGGTAGAGCAGCGGAGAGTCATGAGACGCTCACGCAGAGGTCGCAACTGCAGGAGACGACCAGCACGGTTCAACAATCGCCAGCGAAACAAAGACACACTCCCGCCATCGACATACGCCAGATGGAACGCGAAGCTGCGAATCCTGAAGCAGCTGCTGAAGACAATTCCGATAACAGATGTGGTTGTGGAGGACGTCGCTGCCGTGTCGAAGAAAGGAGCTAAACGCTGGAATATCCAGTTCTCACCGATAGAATCTGGTAAAGAATGGTTCTACGAACAGATACAGAAGTTAAACATGAATCTACATGTAATAGAAGGATTTGATACAATGAGACTACGAGAAATCTTTGGTCTGAAGAAGACCAGCCAGAAATCGAAACGCACATTCGCCAGTCACGCCGTCGATGCATGGGTAGCTGCTGCGGATGTGACCGGTGCAGAGCAGCCAACAGAGAAAGGACTGTTCTATTGGGTGCCGATACGACTGCACAGACGCCAGTTACACCGGCTACAACCAACCAAGGGCAGCATTCGCAAGCCCTATGGCAGCACACAATCTCACGGACTAAAGCGTGGAACGCTGGTCGAGCATGTCAAATATGGTCTGACATACATCGGTGGGATGCAGCGGAAGATCGAGCGAGTGTCGCTACATAGTATCGAGACGGGTAAGCGACTCGCGCAGAACGCGAAGATTCCTGATCTCCATGTGCTGACAACAATAACATGGAGGGCGCAATTCCTCCCCGCTACAAGTAGCGGGGTCTCCTTGCGCAAATCATTATGA
>JAGGSN010000021.1 GCA_021159005.1 Candidatus Zixiibacteriota bacterium
TAAAATCAATTACTGAAATCTTATCTCGAAATATTTAACAAAATAAAAGATGAAGCGCCGATGTTTATCGGAGCCGCCCAACATCCCGCTGCTCTATGGGTTATGAAATAAGCAAGCTTCGATTGTTGGGTATTATTTTAAGAACTCTATAAAAAGGCCGGACAGTAGTGAAATTAATGTACTGCTGTTTGGCGTTGCCAGAGTTGTCGGAAATAACTTCCGACAGCGCAAATACATTTTAATTATTCTATATGATACTTGTTAGGAGCATACTATCAAACCTGACCCACCTATATAAGGTATTATTGTAAACAATATTTGATAACAAAAAACGCCCTGTATTTCAAAGGCTTTTTGACAATATCTCTATAATATTATTGATTTAGTGGGCAGCAGACGTCATTGTCTGCCCCTTTATGAAATGTGTAAAGGATGGGCAGACCAGTCCGGCAACTGCCGAATACCGCGCACTTTGATCTCTATCATATTATTGGTCAATTGATTAAACTGATTATTGTGAATAATACAGGCTAAATTAAGGTTATATTTTGATTGCAATCTGTTTTCTGACAATCAACTTCTTCCGTCTCAGTAACATCTCTGCCTATAAAAAGCGTGTTATAACTCTTATTGCTTTCATTAATTACTCTAACAGCCGTCATCTTGATATATAGTCGTTTGCTGCTGCCTGATGAGACTAAGACATCGCCAGTCCAGGTATTGCCATTAGAAAGAACCAAGTCAATTTCTTCAAAAATATCTACATTGCTAATAGGGATAATAACAGAATCAATAGTGCTGTCATGAAAATCAGCATTGGTGTCGCCAAATAATGTTTGCGCAATATTATTGAAATAAATTACTTGCCCATTACTATCAACGGCGATTACGAAATGACTTGAAATGGATACTGCTTTATCAAATAATCCAACTAATGCAGAAAGTTCTATCTTATCCTGTTCAAATTGCTTGCATCTTTGCTGAAGGTCTTCAATCATATGAATATCCAACCGCCTGAGTTGTTCGGACAGAACTCCCATAAAACAAACATCAAGGTCGGGATGTTTTTCGATCATATTTTTAAACTTCTCAATAGATATTTCATATATAACACTTTCACTCGTTGTTCTGGCTGTTGCCGAATAATGCATTTCCTCTAAAATCGATATTTCGCCCCAAAATTCTCCTTCGCCGATAGCGGCTAATAGTGTTTTTTTGTCGGCATTTGGGTCGTTATTATGGATTTCTATTTCGCCTGACTTGATAATATAAAATGAGTTAGCGGGAGCGCCCTTGATGAAAATATTCCGCCCTTTAGGGATGGTTCGCTGCTGTATCACGTTCTTTAATTGGACAAGCAATCCTTCCGGGATTATAGCGAAAATGGGCACGTATTTTAGTAATATCTTTATCTGTTTTTCCATAATAATAACCTTGACATTTAATTATTCGACACAATATTAACACGAATTGAATGATATTAAAGATTAGTGATGGGTAATTTAACAAATTTTGTAAATTGGAACATTTTCCATCCGATGGCAGTTAGTTTAAATATGGTTTTTCGGAGAAATAGATGATTAAGAAAAATAAAAATAAAATCAAACGCTACATTCTGGGAACATTAATAGGCGTATTAATCGGCTTAATAATGAGTAAATTATCAGGCAGTTTTAATTCTCAGTGTATGCTTCTCTGCCAGCCAAAAGTTGCGATGACTTATTTTGGGTTGGTAGGATTTATGATTTCATTGAAATAGGAGACATGATGCCCATATTTGAATATATCTGTAACAGCTGCAATAAGAGATTCGAGTTATTGCGTTCAACCAATGATACAGCCGAGATAAAATGCCCTTTTTGCGGTAAAGCTGATATTGAGAAAATATTTTCGACTTTTGCGAGCGCCGGAATGGATAAATCATCCGGTAGTTGCGGCGGTTCATCTGGTTTTTCCTGAGGCTAACAGCGTTCACCCGGTCGGGTTTGATAAATCCATTAAGACATTTTATTATTAGCTAAAATTATCTAATCTTTCTATAAAGGATGGGAAAATAATATGCATAGAGCTGTCGGTAGATTCTTCCGCTTACTCTGGATTTGTATGTAGGGC
>JAGGSN010000022.1 GCA_021159005.1 Candidatus Zixiibacteriota bacterium
AACACCGTCCGCGTCATTCCCAACTTGATTGGGAATCCAGAGATTGGTTGTGCCGATACCTCCTGCCTGCCGGCGGGTCAAGCCCCAAGTGGATTTGACCTGCTGAGCTGGCTTAATCAGCCTCTCAATGATTTGCCGGTTATCTCAATTACCTTCATTGATTCCCTGAACCTGTCAAACGTTCGGGCAAGCTCGCTGTTTTCTTTAAGCCTGACCAATGGAATATTGGAATTTATGATAGTCGTGAACCTTTCATCATGACGATAAGCATAGAACCCCTCGAATTGACTGAAACCATAGGCGGATGAAAATTCGCATCCGAAATCATCTATTATCAGATATCTAACTTGCTTAAGTTTTCCCAATTTATTATTAGCATCGCTGTTAGTGTTGTATCGGAACAGCTGATGCAGTTCACTCGAATGACAGAAGCGGATTTCATCTTTGGCTATTGATGTCCACCAAGCGGTGTTGTAGGGATCATTTTTCAGGCAATTGATGCCGCAGCTTTTGATAATACGATAGGCAATATATGCCGAGATGCTGGTTTTCCCTACTCCCATCGAACCGGTGATAAATAAGCCGATACCCTTTTTGTAATAGCGATTATCGCAATATTTCTCAACAGCCGTTTTGGTTTGAGAATCTATTTTATCCAAATTCGTGTGGATATATCTTTCACCGATACCGATAGCTTTAGCGGTTTGCCAATACAGCTTATATTCAATCTTATCAAGTTGGCCACTGCGACCATCCCGATTGTTTGAACTCATCCGGTCTGCCCGGCGCTCTGTTGGATTGTGAGCCATCGAAACCTTTCTGTTTATTGTTAGCCTGCATAATCAGCTTGTCAAAATTGTCCCTGATGCTTTGCATCGAATGAACCACCGTTTTCCAGAATGAATGGGATTGGCTGAATGTAATAACCCGTTCGATATCGGCAGTCTTGCGATGGTCATTTGAGATCATCAGGCGAACACAAGCCGGCCAGTGTGAAATATCGATTTTGGCATTTGAGTTGTTTTGCAGGATTTTATTTTTTAAAAGAAAACATAGAGATTTATAATTATTATTTTCATTTTTTCCTTTCTTATAATTCTTTTCATTCTTATTGCATTCTTTATACATTCTTGAATATGTCGGGTCACTTGTCGGGTCACTTGTCGGGTCACTTGTCGGGTCACTTGTCAGGTCGCTTGTCGAGTCGCTTGTCGGGTCGCTTGTCGGGTCGCTTGTCGAGTCCATATTTGCCGCATCATTGTAAGCGTCATAGTTGCATAGAGTTATTTTCGTAAACAGGTAGTCTTGTTTTTGCCATATTATCATGCCCATCTTTACGAAATTTGCGAGTTTCAGGCGCACCCAATCCCTGCTTCGATGGGTCTCATTGGCCAGTTTTATTATTGATGTTAATACCTGTCCGGGGCGAATTTTTATCCTCATATTATTCCATTCTACAAATGAAAGTTTATGACTTGCTTTAAGCATAAGCAGTGTCCAAAACTCATAATCTGTAAAAGGGTGCTTAGGCCATATATCAGAGCTCATAATTTGGCGATGGAGTTTAATCCAGCCTTGTTTTTTCATAAGCACCTCCAGTCTGTTTTTTTCATGATATCCGGCATTACGGATAAGACATCCCCCCCTTATAATAACCCCTTATATAAATGTTAATGCAAAATGCACAGGATTTGAGGATAGATAAACAGCAGTAGGTCGGGTTCCGACCAGAGGGAGAAACCCGACATTTCAGCGGGATTGGGATGCCTTTTGAGGATGCGTCAGGATGGTCCGCCTTAGGCGGATACGACATCCTGACGCCAGAGCATATATAATGAGGCAGCCCACTCCCGCTTTGGGCGGGAATGGGGCACCCGGCGTTATTTTATTATGAAATACTATTTTCAAACCGTTTAAGATCATTGGTCATGTCTGCTAAGGAAAAAATTTCAAATCTATATGAAAAATTATCTTCCTTAACACCATTTAAAATAGATAATTTGTCGCTATTACTTGTTACAAGAATAATAATGTTTAAGCTGGTGAAAAGTGATTCTAATGGTTTAATTTGTTCAGTGGGAATTATTCCTAGTTGTTCTCGATCATTTATTGAATTTTTTCTTTCGTTCAGCAAATCATTTAGCATTTTAAGTCGCCAAATTACTATTTCTGGGCGCAATGTAGTAAAATTTCCAAAATAACAATAATTCATACCCGAAAAATCATTTAATAGATTGAAATGAAAAAGATTTCCCCATTCAAACATATCTCTTTCACCAGTTTTATTAACGTCAGCATAATATAGTTTTTTTGTTAATAAGAAAAATTGAATAATTTGATCAGGTTCAGGAGATGAAGCTAAATCTTGAGTTGTTTCACTAATGGCTAAATCGATAGCAGATGCGGCTTTATTTTCGAAATTCGGATCGTTATAAATTACGGTATCCAACCCTGAAACATTAAAAGGAAGCGATTGATCTTCTCGCTGAAAAGGAATTACATATTTATTAAAACCTAACATTAAGCCATATTCCATATTAACATTCGCATTTGGTATAAGCTGATCTTCTTTTTTGCCATTGTTAACAAGAACAATACAAAACTGAGATGTAATTATTTTAGAACATATTTTATGACAAAAAACGTTCTGTCCAGGTGCTAATCGCCCCCCAGCTTCTTCGCATTGTATTCCTTTGTCTTTTAGGAGGTTTTTTAAAATAGTAACTTCCATAGAACTTATATC
>JAGGSN010000023.1 GCA_021159005.1 Candidatus Zixiibacteriota bacterium
CGCCCAACATCCCGCTGCTCTATGGGTTATGAAATAAGCAAGTTTCGATTGTTTGCGCATTATTTTAAGAACTCTATAAAAAAGGCCGGACAGTAATGATTGCGATTAATAGCAGCAACGAAGCCGGGATAAAATACAATCCTCCAAAAAATATATTCTGAGGGATGATGATAATGCAGCTATTTAAAATCGAATAGCTAAAAATGTGCGGGGGTTATTTTATATTCGGCAAAAATCAACGCAGGCGAATATTTTATAATAACCCCCATTGTATCCTTATTTTAAAAATGTAGATCTTTCTATTCGCGTTTTATCTCCCTCGGATAATTTAATCATATAAAGCCCGGCTAAGCTGTATTTTATCTAAAATAACTTTCCTCTCCCGGTGTGAAACGCAATTGGCTTGGTCTTTTACCGACACAAAACATCCGAGTGTTCGCCAATCAAAAAGATATCCGGTTTAATAAAGAATATAAATTAACACTTTGTATGAAATACTTGACAAGCTGCAATAGTAGAGTATTCGCCTTAGAGGAATAATTCTATGTGCAGAATAATAGCAATAATTGGCGCACGAGAACGTGCACCAACCACAAGCAATAACAGCATCCAGCAATATAGACAATAGTGAAATCTGTTAAAAATTAATCCTGATATATCGCGCCAAACCGGCAATGACTTTCACATTTCCCGCAGCTGGAGCAGTTATCAGGGTCGATAACCGCCCTGAAAAGCTCTCTGGTAATCGCATCGTATCTGCAGGCATCATTCTCTATGCAATCGCCGCAGCTATCGCATAAGGCCGGATTGATTCTGGGTTGAGCATAATCATCGGGAATGTTTTTTATAATGGCGTTATAATCGCAGGCATTTTCTTTTATACAAACGCCGCACTTATTGCATAAATCGGAATCAATATGAGGTTCATGATGGTCTTGAGGGATTTCTTTTAGAATCGCCCCATATTCGCAGGCGTTTTGATCGATACACTCGCCGCAGTTTGTGCATAACTCCTGATTAATAGTCGGCTCGTGATAATCATCGGGAATATCTTTTTCAATTGCGCCGTACTGGCAAAATTCCTGCTCGATACACTCGCCGCAATTTGTGCATAAACTTTGATTGATAGTTGGCTCGTGATAATCATCGGGAATATCTTTTTCAATTGAACCGTACTGACAGAATTCCTGCTCGATACAGTCGCCGCAATTTATGCAAAGATTTTGATTGATAACCGGCTCGTGATAATCATCGGGAATATCTTTTTCAATAGCGCCGTACTGGCAGAATTCCTGCTCGATGCAGTTGCCGCAGTTGTTGCATAGTTCGCTATTGATTCTCGGTTCCTCATAGTCCGGCGGCACATCTCTCAAAATAGCATTCGGAGGGCAAACCGGTACGCATTCACCGCAGCGGATACAACTATCGTTGTCGATTTGAACTCTCGAGGGGACTATTTTGCCCCATGGGCAGGCGGATACACATATCCCGCATCGGGTGCATAAGTCATGATTGATAACGGCTTTTCCCCCGACAATAGTAATGGCATGCTCAGGGCAGGCATCTCTGCAATATCGCGGCGTACAACCGCAGCTGTTTCGAACAAAATATTCGCTGGTGCCGTTTATATAAGATATACAATTGCCCTGATTCTGACAGACATCTATACAGTCGCCGCATCCATAACAATCAGTATAATAAACATAATAGTTTACCATCGATATCTCGATAGCATTCTGTTCGCAATTGGGCACACATTGCCCGCAGTCGCGGCAGTTGTCAATGTTGATAATGTGATTGATTACGGATATATCTATAGCATTCTGTTCGCAATTGGGCGCGCATTGCCCGCAGTCGCGGCAATTGTCGGAATTAATGATGTGATCAATAACGGAAATATCTATGGCGCTTTGTTCGCATTGAGGTACGCATTGCCCGCAGTCGCGGCAGTTGTCGGAATTAATAATGTGATCGATAACGGAAATATCAATCGCATTTTCGGGACAGACCGGCACGCATTGCCCGCAATCACGGCAGTTATCAGAATCGATAAGGAAATAGATAATCGCAATGTTAATGGCATTTTCCGGGCAGATTGGCATACAGTCGCCGCATTCGACACAGATGTTTGGGTCGATAGAGTAATATATATCGGCGATGCTAATAGCGTTTTCGGGGCAAACAGGCACACATTCGGCGCACTCGACACAATCATCTATTGTAATTGAATAATTGGACAGTTGAGGTAGGATGATGGCATCGTAAAAGCAATACTTGAGACAGTCGCCGCAGCCGATACAATTATTAGCATATATTTTATAGGTTGAGTATGGATCCAAGCCGCAGCTTGAAAGAAGAGGAATTGCCGAAACAAGCGTTCCTCCTATAGTTAAGACCGATGCCTTTTTTAGGAATTCCCTTCTATTTTGTTTTTTTGATTCATCCATATCGGCATCTCTATACAGGCCGCTAAAAAGTTGTTCTAAGTTCCAATCTTGCCAAATAAAATGGTTCATTAAATATTATAGCATTAATTCTGCTAAATATCCCTGTCAATTTAAAATAATTATAAAATCTTTTGCCTATCGCAAAATCTATTTCACTAATTTCATCATCTTTCAATTGCCCGACTGCCTGAATCTTGATATGCAGTCTAAGTTTGGAAAAGCTGTGTTTAACCGCTGCCTGATAGAGGGGAATATCAAGAGTATTCAGGCGAGCAGCTTCGCCAATAAACAGATTGCTGAAAGATGTATTAATCGAAGCGTCATCATCGATATTATATTTGCCGAAATACTTAAGAGACCAGGCTGTTCGGTTTCCCAAATTCCAAATATGTTCATTTTTCATTCTAAGATAGTAAATTAACGCTTTATTATTTTCAATTTGCTGATGAAGCAGTTCTGTTTCCAGCGTAAACGGCAAAGGCAAATCAAATTCGGCTAAAGCGCCGACATAGTATTTCGGTTTATCGATTTTGGAACCGAATTCCTCATAGAATATTAACCCCGCTTGATTAACTATGCGGTTTTTCTTCCCGGCAGTATTCTTATCCTCACCGATATTAATATCCTCAAACTCCTCAAATTCATTGAACTCGCCTGAATCCTCGAACTCGCCGAACTCACCATCAAGACTTCCTGTTTGAGAAGAATCATCTTCACTGGTTATGTCTTTTGATGCCTCTTCTTTCGGTGATGGAATCCAGCTTACTACGGCGCCGGCGAAGTTGGTTTCACCAATAGAATTGCCGAAAAATGGTAATTCCCTGCCGGGGATGATGTCATATAGATATTTAACACTGCAGAAGGTGCCGTATCTCGAATATTTTTTAGCCACCGAACCAATTTTTGCATCTATAATATAAGATTTATCGTTATGGTTGAAATTTACAGCCATCGCTCTCTCATTAACAAGAAAGTAATCGCTTAGAATCAACGACTGGAAACCGGCAGTTAAAGATGTTTTCTCAGTATAATAACGATAGAACAATTCTCTTAAGCCCAGCCTGATTTTTTTGTTTATACCTATATCATCCTGCTTGGTGCGCCAGCCCTTAAGACCGCCCTCGCCAAACAACTGATGTTTATTAAATGACAGCTCCATGCCCCCAAACGCTTGCATGTTAGAAATGGTTATATCATCCACTTTGCCGAACGATATAGTATTTTCAACCGCCCAGCGTATAGGCGCATCCTTGACAATCGGCTTTAAGTGTCCGGCCAGCCCGCTTCTGCATTCCCACTGAGCGGCGGCAAAATCAGACATGCCGAGAATCAGCAATATGAGTACAATTCTAATTCTAATGCTTACATTTTCTTTTAAGGATAACCTTATCATTATTCTCTTTGCCCTTTCTTACAAATGCCAAACCATCTTTTTTACAGGCATCAATGCAATCGCCGCAGGCAATGCACTCTTTATTATCAAGCACATTGTAATTATCTTTTCTGATTATCGCATCCATAGTACAGGTTTTACTGCATACTTTGCAGCCGCTGCAATCGCTTTTTACGCCGATTACGGAAGCGCCGGGAACTTTGCTTAGCCAGCCAAGAACTAAGCCTATCGGGCAGGCGGCTTTGCAAAAGGGGCGATAGATAAACAGCGAGCTGAGAAGCAAAAGCGCCAGAAGCAGCCAGCCGGCTAAATTTATCGACATCAGGTTAAAGGCAACTTTAAATGGATCGATTTTACTGAAAAGATAGGTTTTTGTTGTCAGAAGTTGGATTATTAAAGTCGCCAGCAGCAGCAGCCGAATTGTTTTCATTACTTTCTGAGCGCGCTCGCTTCTGAATATCTCAAACCTGCCGGGCAGAAATAAAATTTCCTGCAAGGCTCCGAGATGACAAATCCAGCCGCACCAAACCTTGCCCAAAAGATATGTTATCGGTATCAAACCGAGGAACCAGACAAGCGTTTGCCAGGGTATGTCAACACCGCTAAACCATAGAATGAGATTGCTGAAACTGGAGATTGGACAAGGGCATGCTCCCTTATAGAAGCCTAATACAGCAATTGAGGCAATTAAGAATATCCCCCTGAGGCTGCGAGTCGTTTTAAATCGAACAAGAAAACCAGCCAAAACAACAGCCGCTAAAACACCTAAAACCCAATATAAAGCCTTAGTCTTAACCTCCGATACATGCTGATTATAAAGAAGGCATGATTTTCCACTACATACGCCGGGCTGGTTGAGGTTTTCAAACTCGTCAAATTTATCAGCCCCTTTATTATCATCGAATTCCTCAAATTCGCCGAATTCATCCGAATCATCATTTTGAATGATAGTGGAATCATCAGTTGAAGTATTAGAATCATAAATATTTGAACCGGCTATTAAACCCGAACCAAGACCGAATAATCCGACTAAAAAAATGATGGCTATACTATTGACAAAAATTCCGGCGATATTTTTCATTAAGATACTGCGCAGTAGGTTATAGTTTAATAATGGTTAAGTCTCATTAGTTTTATCAGAGGAATCAGATTTTTTTATGTCTTTCGGCGTTTCGACTTTTTCCGGTTCCACAATTGGCTTCGCCTCCAATGTTATCGAGCCGAAGCCGCCTTCTTTTTCACATGTTCTGATGGCCGCAACTGAGATTTTGCCCTCTTTGTTGCCGGTAACTTCCACTTTCAGCTTTCTGCCCCATAATCCCGGCTTGAATTCTTTCCATTTTGTGCCCTGCAATATCTTAATACCGTTGGTCTCGTACTGGGTTTTGTCTATCCCCTCCGGGCATACCCGATGAGTATATTTAACGATGAGTGTTAATATTACCTCATCGCCAACCTCATACAACTCTTTTTGTTCGCCCTGCACTGAAAATTTAATATCGCAGGCGTAAATCTGGTTTATATTGACAAATAGTAAAACTGCGCCAAATATTAATATGGCTTTTAATTTATTTTGCCAGAATAGCTCTTTTATCATACCTATCCTTACTTAAACTTTATCTTTGATGTTCCATCATTTTCATAATATATAACATAAAATATGTTCGTATGGTTTAAAAATTTTATTATTTACGACCATTATTTCAATAAGTATTATAATACTAAATAAATTTCTTTTGTCAGTTGTTCAGTATAATAAATTTACCCATATATTTTCAAAACATAGCAGGTCGGGTTCTGACTCGCCGAAGGCGAGGAAAAACCCGACAATTAGTCAGCGTCAGGATGTCGTTTCTTCCAGCCTGATACATACAAAAATGTCTGTCCTGCCAATGATTGCTGCAATCACTCGCTGGTCATAATAAACAAGGGCTGCATCTCGAAACTCTTATAGTGAGGCCGCAGACGGTCTGTATTATAATGTTTTTCTACATTAACAAATTTCTTAGTAGCGGTAACAACATCAATAGGCATGTTGTCATACCGTCCGTTTTTCAAAACCACTAAGCGGCCGTGAACGCCCTTAAGGAGCAAGTCCAAAGCCAGATTGCCGTACGCCATTGGTACAATAGAATCGATGGCATCGGGATCGCCGCCGCGCACAAGGTAGCCCAGTTTTTGATGAATAACATCTATCGGTTTGCCGTTATTGAATTTTGGAGACAACTCTTTAAGCTTTTCCGAAACGAGGTTGCCGATGCCGCCCAATTTGGAATGACCGTAAGCATCTTTGGCTGTATCCTGGTAAATCATATCGCTGCCTTCAAACATGGCGCCCTCGGAGACCAAAACAACCGAGTAGCTGCTCGAATTGATTCGACGGTCGGCAACTAACAGTTCGGTTAACCTTTCCATGTTGAACTTATATTCCGGTATAACACAACGGTTTGCAGCACCAGCCATGGTCGGCAGCATAGCGGTAAAGCCGGCATAACGGCCAAAAACCTCTAAAACCAAGAATCTTTCATGCGAACCCGCGGATGTTCGCAAGCTTTGGGTCATCATTATAGTCCGGGTAACGCAGGTGCTGAAGCCTATGCAGTAATCCGTACCGGGAACATCATTATCCATAGTTTTAGGTATGGCAATCACATTGACACCTTCTCTAAATAGACGGACGCCATAGCTGAGAGTATCATCGCCGCCCATAGGGAAAAGGCAATCGATACCTAAATAATCCAGATTTTTTATAACTTCCGAAGTTAAATCATTTTTTTCATCTTTATAATCATCCTTCAGATAATCCGGGATATTTGCTTTATCAACATGGCCGGGGTGTGTGCGAGAGCTATGCAGGAACGTACCGCCGGTTCTGCCTGCTCTATTAACGATTTCTTCGGTTAGTATCTGATAATTATCGCTATTATCGGCATCCTTATCACGAATTAATTCAACTAAACCAGCCCATCCTCTACGGATACCGATTACCTTATAGCCCTCCCTGATAGCTCTGATAGTAATTGCCCTGATTGCCGGATTCAGTCCCGGAACATCTCCACCGCCGGTTAGAATCGCAATTACGCCTTTTTTATTTCTTATATTTGCCACAATAGAGCCTCCGTTTTGAACGCATTTTGAAGAATTCCTTTCACTTTCAACTTCATCTTAACCGAATATAATACAGCCATAGAGATTTAGCAAACATTCCAATCTTCGGATTGCCGGACATTTACTCATTTTCAACTCTTATGTTGTGTTAGTTCGCAGTCCGCCGCGGCATCAGGCAATTGCCGGACTCGCGATGACTATAAATACTTCTCGTTGTAAAAGATTCTACAATTTGAGTTATCGGCGGAAAGTTCGGTTTTATCACTCCAATATAAGGCAAATAGATGCTTGACATGGCGCTCTTTAATAATTACTGTTAACAAGCATGGCAAAGCAGGATAGTTATACAAGGGCAAAAAAACGGTTGTATTGGGCAAATCTACTGCATTTTTATCAGCCCCCCGACCAGGACAGGAATATTTTAGAGCGAGTGGTTAATGAATCATACCATCCGGTTTTGAGAATTTTTGAACAGATACCCTCAGCGAAAGCGATTATTAATATCCAAGCCTGTCTTATAGAATTATTGATAAAAACCGGCTTCGGAAAAATAATAACCAGAATGAAAAAACTTGCCGATTCCGGGCAAATTGAGTTTACTTTGAGTCCGCGGTTTCATCCGTTTATGCCGTTTATGCACGAAGATGAAATTGACCGTCAGGTTGCCCAATGCCTGAAAATCAGCAAGATGTATTTTGGTTTGAATTACAATCCCAAAGGTTTTTATTCGCCCGAATTAGCTTACTCACAGATTGTTTCAAAAGCCGCGGCTCGTTTTAATTGCAGATGGCTGCCTGTTGATGAGATTACTATTACTGGCAAGCTTGGGCAGCTTCCGTATGATAGATTATACATGGATAAATCGGCGGGAGGATTGCTGCTTATTCCCCGCGATAGACGAATCTCCAATGCCATAGCCAATACTATCTTTGCTAAGGACACTATTAATAACACTAATGATTTTATCAAGCTGGCAAATAATCACAAGAGGAAATTCGTATTTACCGCCAATGATGTTGAGCAATTCGGCCATCACCATAAGGGCGGGCAAACCCTGCTTCGCCTTTTATATCGCGATACGCGCTTAACCTCTACAACACTATCTGAGCTTGCAAGTCATGTTAGAAAAAAAGATTACTCGAAGCCGCGCCAGTCAGATTGGGTTGTTTCTCCTGAGGAAGTAAAGAAAAATATGAATTTTTATACTTGGAAAAACCCTTCAAATAAAATCCATAGCATATTATGGGAGCTATATAAGATAGTATATGATGAGATAAAAAATTCCGCCAAATCCGGGGATATCCTTCACAACAGGTCTCAAGATATGCTTGGCGCCGCAGCAACATCCTGCAGCTTTTTCTGGTCGTCATGCCGTCCCTGGTGGTATGGAGTATATCCCGAAAACGCCGCTACTAATATTTGCCTCGCATTGTTTTCGCTTCTCTCACCCGCGCCCAGAGTAAAGGCGAAGGCTTTTCGTCTCAGGCAAAATATCTATAATATGGTTAAGCAGTTAAACGAATCCGGCGAAGCCCGCAAGCTCCAGCAAAAATTTCTAAAATCAAATAATATCGATGCAAAGAGTTTTTTCAAGAAACACCGCCAATAATCGTCTGTTAATATATATAGACATATTCTTTGGTTGCTGACAAAAGTAGTATTGGAAAAATTTATAAGAGTAGTTAGCAGGTTAGACATTTCTGCTTGACCCGGATAGACAAGAATGCTTGTCCTGCCAACAATTTATATTATAATCGCGAATATTAGCCGCTCAAAGTTGACAATATCTGTTTTCTCTGATATTATAATAAAATGCGGAAACTTCTAACAAAAATTGAATCGTCCAACCGGCGGTATAAATTATTTGCTAAAAACGATAAAATTCTTATCGCCCTTTCGGGAGGTCCCGATTCGATAGCTCTTTTCCATCTGCTTGATTATCTGACGCCCAAATACAGTCTTTCGCTGAGCGCCGCTCATATCGACCATAGCCTGCGTCCCGAATCAGCAGAGGAAAGGCAGTTTTGTCGCCTATTATGCCGCGCTCATGGTGTAAGTTTTCACTCAAAGAAGCTGAATATCAAGACCCTGGCCAAACGCCAAAAAATGAGCCTCGAACTGACAAGCCGTCAATGCCGCTATGCTTATTTTCAGCAGTTATGCGAAAAACATGGTTATACGAAAATCGCCACCGGCCATACGGCGGATGACAGCGCCGAAACAATTATGCTGAATCTTGTTCGAGGAGCGCACTTAGCCGGTTTAGGCGGAATCCCGCCGCGGCGGGAAAATATTATCAGACCCTTAATCGAGATAAATAAATCAGCTATTCTCGATTTTCTCAAAAAGTATGGTCTTTCATGCAGATTAGATTTATCTAATCTTGAAAACGATTACAGTCGGAATATTATCAGGAATAAAGTATTCCCTGTCTTAAAAAAAATCAATCCTCAAGCTATGCGAAATATTTCTCGGGCTGGCCAGAATATCAGCGATAGTATGAAAGTTATTGAGGATAAAGTACGGGAATTATACGACCGGCATCTTGTAAGCGAGTCTAATAAGCAGATTACGCTTGATTTACGGAAGCTACCCGATTATTATAAAAGCTTGGAATCCTGGATAATTTTAAGGGCTTATTCGCTATTAACAGGCGAGTTAAGACACCCGGATTCGGAAAGATTGATGCAAGCAGCTAATCTTAGCAGAAGCGGTGCTGTCGCTTTTTTAAATGATGGAGTTATTGCTGTAAATAATTCCGGCAGGATAATTTTAAGCAGACCGCCTGTCAAGATTGTGCGTATAAGCTTAAGAAAAGGAGAGACAGTTAAGCTTGGCGAAACTGATTTGACAATAAAGTCTGAAATTTTAGATGATTTCAGCTTTGATGACATTAGAAACAACAAAGATGAGTCAACAGCTTATCTCGATAATGCTAAACTTGGCGGTTTAACTGTCAGAAGCTTGATAAAGGGCGATAGATTCAAACCGCTGGGCTTTGACGGCACAAAGAAAGCCGCGGATTATTTAAACGACAAGGGAGTTCCCGGAAAATTCAAATCAGCAATACCAATTGTGGCATCCGGCCGCGATATAGTATGGGTTGCCGGCTATGGTATAGCTGATAAAGCTAAAGTTACCCGAAAAACCAGGCAGGTACTAAAACTTAAACTATTATCAGAAAGATAACCTGATGAAAGTTCTATTCTCAAAAAGAAAATTGGCGTCTAAAGTGAAAGCTTTAGCTAAACAGATAAAAGCCGATTACAATGACAGGAATCCGGTTTTTATTGGTATTTTAAAGGGCAGTTTTATATTTATGGCTGATCTTATAAGAGAATTTGAGAAAGAATGCGAATTGGATTTCATGGCAGTAGCCAGTTACGGCATCCATCAGACAGGCTCAGGAGTTGTGCGGCTAATCAAAGATATTAATATTAATATTAAAAATCGCGAGGTTTTAATTGTTGAAGATATAATTGATACCGGACTAACATCTAATTATGTTAGGCAATACTTGGAATTAAGGAACCCTAAATCTATCGAGTTTGTTACTCTGCTTAATAAACAGGATGCGCGAAATATTGAAATTGACGTGAAATACATTGGTTTTTCGATTCCGAATAAGTTCGTTGTTGGCTATGGTCTCGATTGCGCCGAACAATATAGACAGCTGTCTTATATAGCGGAATATGAAGATAAAGATAAAGAGAGGAATGAGTGAGATATAATAAACTGAATCAAAGCAGTCCTGAAAATAATAATAAGAAGCCAAATAAACCGCCAAGCAGCGGTCCCGAATTTAAATGGCAGAAAAGCTTGCGGACTCTGGCGTTCTGGGCCGTAATATTTATGGCGGGACTGCTGTTTTATCAAGTTCTGTCCGGTGATACCCAAGGCTCTATTGAAATTACCTATTCTGAATTTATCGACCAGATAAAAGCCGGCAATGTTGTCAAGGTTACTTTTATCGAGAAAGTGATTAAGGGTGAATTCGTAGCCGAATATTCCAAGAATGTGAATGGCCGCCAGGTATCCGGCCTTAAATTCAAATCGAGGGTACCATTCGAGGACCCAAATCTTGTCGAACTGTTGGAAAAGAACAAAGTGGCAATTGAGGCGGAAACATCCCAGCATTGGGGCGGATTGCTGATAACCGCTTTGCCATGGCTGATTTTAGTATTCTGGATGATGTTCATGCTTAGGCAGATGCAGGGGGGAGGCCCAAAAGGCTTATTCTCATTCGGTAAATCGCGGGCGAAACTGCTGTCCGGCCAGCGGATTAAGGTTACCTTCGATGATGTTGCCGGAGCGGATGAAGCCAAGCAGGAATTGCAGGAGATAATCGAATTTTTAAAAGAACCTGCCAAGTTCCAGAAGCTGGGCGGTAAAATTCCCAAAGGAGCGCTGCTTTTAGGACCTCCCGGCTCTGGCAAAACCCTTTTAGCTCGAGCAATTGCCGGTGAAGCCGATGTGCCGTTTTTCTCGATGTCCGGCTCTGATTTCGTTGAGATGTTTGTCGGGGTGGGCGCCTCGAGAGTTCGCGACCTTTTTGACCAAGGCAAGAAAAATGCGCCATGCATCATTTTTATAGATGAGATAGATGCTGTGGGACGTCACCGGGGAGCCGGTTTGGGAGGCGGTCATGATGAACGCGAACAAACATTGAACCAGCTTTTAGTTGAGATGGATGGCTTTGAATCCAATGAAGGCGTAATACTTCTGGCGGCTACCAACCGCCCCGATGTTTTAGACCCTGCGCTTTTGCGTCCCGGACGATTTGACAGGCAGATCGTTGTCGACCAGCCGGATGTTAAGGGACGCGAGGGTATACTGAAGGTTCATGTTCGCAAGATTAATATCGATGATAAAGTTGATCTGAAGGTGCTGGCAAGAGGCACGCCCGGTTTATCCGGAGCCGATTTGGCAAATCTCATCAATGAAGCCGCCTTGTTAGCCGCGCGCAAAAATCATAATAAGGTTCTAACTGAAGATTTTGATGAAGCTAAAGATAAAGTGATGATGGGAACCGAACGCCGCTCTATGGTTATCACGCCCGAGGAGAAGAAAACTACCGCTTACCATGAGGCAGGACATGTGTTAGTCGGCAAGCTGATTCCCGGTTCTGACCCTATCCACAAGGTAACTATTATCCCTCGAGGTTTGGCGCTGGGCGTAACACATTACCTGCCGGTGGATGAGAAGCATAATCTATCAAAAGAATATCTTGAGATAAAGATGGTGCATCTGCTTGGCGGCCGAGTTGCGGAAAGGCTGATATTTGGCCAATTGACCACAGGCGCCGGCAATGATCTTGAACAAGCGACAGGTTTAGCCAGAAAAATGGTTTGCAACTGGGGTATGTCTGATAAAATCGGACCTCTTACTTTTGGCAAAAAAGAAGAGCATATATTTTTAGGGAAAGAACTCTCCAAACCTCGCGATTATTCCGAACAAACTGCCATGGACATAGACAGCGAGATTAAAAAAATCGTGCTTAAGGCTCAGGCTAAAGCTGAAAAACTGCTCTCAGGGAATACAGATAAACTTCATATACTGGCAGAGGCTTTGCTTGAACGTGAATGCTTAACCGGCGAAGAGATTGATGATGTTTTAAAGGAGAATGATCAAACTGAAACAATTAGCGAAGAAAAAGATTGATAAAAAAACAATAAGCAAGGGCGTCAGCTTGATTCTCGATGGATTGGGAGTTGATGCCAGCTCTGAGGGAACAAAAGATACAGCCCGACGAGTGGCTGATTTTTGCGAGCAGTTCTTTACCGGATTGCACCGCAACCCTCGTGAAAAACTGAAGCTTTACAAGGCTGAGAACCGCGATGAAATGATTATCGCGCGGGATATACACTTCTTCTCGTTTTGCGAACATCATCTGCTGCCATTTTTCGGCTTTGTTCATATAGCATATATACCGGAAAACAACACTATTGCCGGTTTTTCACGCTTGGTGGAAGTGGTAGATATTATCGCCCGAAGACCGCAAATACAAGAGCGTATGACTACCGAAATCGCCGAAGTTATCATGGATGTTTTGCATCCCAAGGGCGTTCTGGTTATAGTCGAAGCTGAACAATTTTGCTTAACAATGAGAGGTTTTGGCCAACCGGGTATTAAAACAATCAGCTCGGCGGTAAGGGGAGCTTTGCGCAAGGATGCCACCCGCGAGGAAGCTCTTGTTTTAATTAAATCTAAATAGTTTTAATGAAGGCTATTCAAATTAAATCAATGAATTTGTCCTTCGGCGATAGAATCGCCGAGAATGTTCTGCCAATTGGAAAGCGGCCCCTGATTATGGGCGTTCTGAATGTAACGCCTGATTCCTTCTCCGATGGCGGCAAATATAACGATGTTGATAAAGCGGTCGAAAGAGCATTGCTTATGGCAGAGCATGGCGCTGATATTATCGATATCGGCGGCGAATCGACTCGGCCGGGCGCAAAAAAGGTTGATGAGGATGAGGAAATCGAAAGAACTATCCCGATATTGGAAAAACTTAAAGGAAAGCTGTTTGTCCCAATCTCTATTGATACCAGAAAATCAAAGGTGGCAAGAGTTGCCTGCGAAGCCGGAGCGGCTGTAATAAATAATATTTCCGCGCTTAACGAGGATGAGGAAATAGCCTTAGTTGCGAAAGAGTATGAGACGCATTTAATACTAATGCATATGCTGGGAACGCCGGAAACTATGCAAGCGAATATTCATTATAACAACCTTATTGATGATATATCGAGTTTCCTTATCGATGCGGCTGACAAAGCTGTGAGTTATGGAATCCCGAAAGAAAAAATTATAATTGACCCGGGCATTGGGTTTGGCAAAACAGTCGAAAACAATTTCAGCATCCTAAAGAATATTCCGGCATTTAAAAAGCTTGGCTATCCGGTATTAATCGGCGCCTCGCGTAAATCTTTTATCGGTAAAATACTGGATTCACCGGTTGAGGATAGGCTTGAGGGTTCGTTAGCGGCGGCTATATATGCTGCTATTCATAGCGCTGACATAGTTAGGGTTCATGATGTGCTTTCCACGGTTAGGGCTTTAAAGATAATCGAAAAAATCGACGGAGCTGAAAAATGACTTTGTTTCACATCGGTTTTTTAGAAATTACAATCATCGACATAATAGATATTGCGCTGGTTGCCTACTTCTTCTACCGTCTCCTTCTGCTTTTACGAGGGGCGCGGTCCCTGCAGCTTCTGATAAGTCTTTTATTTTTCTTTACTGTTGGATTAGTGGCTTACTGGCTTGAATTATCGATGGTAAAATGGTTCATCTCAAATATTGCGGCGGTTGGCATAATAATAATCGTAGTAATACTTCAACCCGAATTAAGGCGTGCCTTTGCCCGGCTTGGGCAAAACAACATCTTAAGAATGCTTCTAAGAAGCGAATCGCGTAACGCTATCGATGAAATCGCCCGAGCTTTAGACAAGCTTTCTGATATGCACCATGGCGCATTAATTGTCATGGAAAATACTGTCAAGCTTTCCACCATTATCGAAAGCGGCAAGCTTTTAAACGCAACAGTATCGCAGGAGATAATCCAGAGCATTTTTACGCCCTATACGCCGCTGCATGATGGAGCTGTCATCATAAAGGGCGACCAGGTAATAGCGGCAAGCTGCACCCTGCCGCTGTCTCAAAATATCGCCTACCATCGCCTGCATGGCATGAGGCATAAAGCCGCAGTGGGTGTTACCGAGGAAACCGATGCCTTAGCTATAATCGTAAGCGAAGAAACCGGACAAATCTCCTATGCTTTTAAAGGTAAGCTTTTCCGCGATGTTCGTATTCAGGAATTAGTTTCCATAATCAAAGAAATATTTGTAAGTCAATAAGCGATGTTTGTTGATTATGCAAAAATCGAGGTCTGGTCTGGCAAGGGCGGCGATGGCCATGTTAGCTTTCACCGAGAAAAATATGTTCCCAAAGGGGGACCTGATGGCGGCGATGGCGGCAAGGGCGGAGATATACTGGCTATGGCTGATGAAAACATGTTTACGCTGCTTGATTTTAGATATAAGAAGACGTTCAAAGCCGGCAGAGGTGAAAATGGCGGCAAGGGTAAAAAAACAGGTCATGACGGCGAAGACCTTATTATTAAATTGCCAGCCGGTACGCTAATTAAGGATTGTGATACAGGCGAGCTTCTAACCGACCTGAAGCAGGATATGATGCCTGTTCTGATAGCGGCTGGCGGTAAGGGCGGCAAGGGCAATACGCACTTCAAGTCGCCAACCAACCAAACGCCGCGCAAAGCTACTCCCGGCCGCGAGGCTCAGTATAGAATATTAGAGCTGGAACTTAAATTAATTGCCGATGTTGGCTTTGTAGGACTGCCTAATGCCGGCAAATCAACTTTGCTTTCGAGAATTTCCGAAGCCAGACCCAAAGTCGCCGATTATCCGTTCACAACATTAACGCCAAATCTCGGCATTGTGAGAACCGATGACTATCGCAGTTTCGTAGCGGCTGATATTCCCGGGGTTATAGAGGGCGCGCATTTCGGTAAAGGACTTGGGCTGGAATTCCTAAGACATATTCAGCGAACGCGAGTTTTAGTCTTTCTGATTGAATGCACAACCGATGACCCGGTTGTAACATTCAACATGTTAAGAGCTGAACTCGGCTTGTTTGATGCCGGATTGCTTAACAAACCGACAATTGTTGCCGTAAATAAAATCGACCTTATGAATAAACAGGACAGGAAAAAACTCGATTCACTGCCGCCGGAGTGGCATAAAATCTCTGCTGTAACAGGTGAAAACATCGATCAACTATTATCATCTGTTGCAAAAGTAGTATATGGGGATTAGCTTGAAATCAATTGATACTAAATTTGCTCTGATGCTCTCATTAATTGACGGCATCGGACCGGTAAAATATAAAAAGATTATTCAGCATTTTCAAGATTGTAACGGTTTTATCGCGAATACCGATTCTGAGATATTTTCAGAGTGCGGTTTAAGCGATAAACAGATTTCAGTTATTAAGAATTTTAGCAGCTGGAAGAAAATAGATCAGATATTGGAAACTGCCGTAAGAATGAATATTACTATCATCTGCTATGGTCAGGATGACTACCCGGAGTATCTGTCTAATATCTATGCGCCGCCAATAGCGCTTTACATTAAGGGCAATATACAAAACATCTCAAAACCGGCAGTGGCTATTGTCGGTTCCCGCAAGCCGACAGCTTATGGCAGGTCTATGGCTCGTAAAATAAGTTCTGGTCTGGCATCGCGTGGTTTGGCTGTTGTTTCCGGGCTGGCATGGGGTATTGATGCTGAGGCGCATAAAACGGCTATCGAGGTTGGCGGTATAACCGGCGCGGTTTTTGGCAGCGGGCTGAATATCATTTATCCCGGCGACCATCGCTATCTGGCTGAGCAAATCCTCAAAGACGGTTATTGGATATCGGAATTTCCCTTCGGAACCAAGCCGGAAAGACATAATTTCCCTCGCCGCAACAGGATAATTTCGGGTTTGTCGCAAGCGGTTCTGGTTGTTGAGGCGGCTGAAAAATCAGGAGCTTTGGTTACTGCCAGCATAGCGCTGGAACAGGATAGAGATGTATTTGCCGTACCCGGACAAGCTGATAGTCCGGCCAGCGGCGGCACTATAAAACTGATTAAGCAGGGCGCATCTGTCGCTACCAGCGCCGAGGATATACTCGAATCGCTGGGCTGGGATGTGTCTCAGAAGCTGAATCAATTTGAACAAAGAACGCCGGCAGCTTATATTAAATTGGACCCGGATGAGCAGAAAATTTGCGATATTATAGGCAATGGACCGGCGCATTTCGATGAACTAGTTAGAAACCTGAATTTCACTTCATCAAAAGTTTCTACGATTTTATTAAAACTGGAATTGACAGGTCTGGTGGCAAGACAACCGGGCAACTATGTGGCAAGGATTTAATGTATGGTTTCTAAGGAAATTACTATCGTAAATAAATTGGGTTTGCATGCGCGTCCGGCGGCTTTGCTGGTCAAAACAGCCAGTAAATTCAAATCGGAAATAGTGCTAAGGAAAAAGAATCTTGAAGTGAACGGCAAGAGTATAATGGGTGTGATGATGTTAGCGGCTGAAATGGGCTCAAAATTGACAATTATAGTTCAAGGCCAAGATGAAAAAGAAGCATTGAAAGCAATGGTCAAAGTATTCGAATCAAAATTCGGCGAGGAATAAATGACATCAGGTAAAAAATCAATAATGCTTAAAGGAATTCCAGCCTCGCCAGGAATTATAGTCGGCAGGGCAGTAGTCCTCAAAAGAGATAAAATCGAAATCAAGCCAAGCCCGATAACTGCTGCTAAGATACCAAAAGAAATCGCTGATTTTAAAAGAGCCATTTCGATAGTTAAAAACAATTTGCAAAAAACTGCGGCTGCTGTTGGCAAAAGGCTCGGTCAGGATCATGCCCGAATATTCGAAGCCCAGGCGATGATAGCCGATGACATTATTATAAACTTAAAAGTTATCGAGCTAATTAAAGAAAAACAGTTGTCGGCGGCATATCTGTATTATCAACAGGTGGATGAGGTAGTTACAAAGCTGTCGCAATCATCGGATGAATATCTAAAGGAACGAATTCTGGACATCAATTCGGTTTGCACTCGTCTCCTAAGCGTTTTACAAGGCGCAAAAAAATCAGTGGTAAAGGATGTTGAGGGTCCGACAATCGTGATTGCCGGCAATCTTGCCCCCGGCGATTTGTTGGCGTTTTCAGTGCGTAAAAAAATCGGTTTTGCCATGGAGGTCGGCGGTGTTACTTCTCATACATGCTTGCTGGCCAAATCCATGAATCTGCCGGCGATAGTCGGGCTTGGCTCGAAGATTAACAGAATCAATTCCGACGATATGCTTATACTGGATGGTTTTTCTGGTAAGCTATATATTAATCCCAAACAGAATATCTTAAAAAGTTATCGCCGCCGCCTAAAATTCTTAACGGATTTAAAAAAGCAATTATCAAGATTAAAATCCAAACCTGCTGTAACTACGGATGGCCATCGAATAAAAATATTAAATAATGCCGAACTTCCCGCAGAAACATCAAAGGTCATCAAATCCGGCGCCGAGGGCATCGGCCTTTACCGCACCGAATACTTTTTCTTAGCCGGCGCGACTTTCCCAAGCTTGGATAAGCAATTTCGCGTCTATAAATCGATACTTGAAAAAATGGGCGATAATCCGGTTATCATCAGAACATTCGATTTGGGCGGCGATAAGTTTGCCGGAAATGCCGCTCAAGCTGTTGACTCGAACCCCTTCCTTGGCTGGCGGGCTATACGCTTTTGTCTCGATAATCCCGATATTTTCAAAACGCAGTTAAAGGCCTTGCTAAAAGCATCAATGTACGGCAATCTTGAGATAATGCTGCCGATGATTTCCAATCTTGATGAGCTTTTAAAGGCCAAAAAATTGATTCGCGAATGCGAGAAAGAATTGACCCAGCAAAAAATCAGGTTTAAGGAAAATGTGCCGCTTGGCGTTATGATTGAGGTGCCCTCTGCGGTTATAATGGCCGAACATTTAGCCGCCGAAGCCGATTTCTTTTCGCTCGGAACCAACGATCTCACGCAATATGTTCTGGCGGTTGATCGAACCAACCAGAAGTTAACTCGCCTGTATCAAAGCTTAAATCCGGCTGTGCTTAAGATGATACAACAGACGATTACTGTCGGGCATGATAAAGGCATTAGGGTCGGCATCTGCGGAGAGCTTGCCTCCGACCCATACGGCGTTATCCTGTTAGTAGGCTTCGGTGTGGATGAACTATCCGCTAATTATTCATCTACGGGACTGGTAAAGCAGATAGTGCGCAATATTGATAAAAAGCGCGCCGCTGAAATCGCCGAAAAAGCCTGTCAGAAAAAAACCGTTTCTCAGGTTGAGAACCTGATTAAAAATAAGATTAAAGCATATTTCCCGGATTTAATTCCCTTGATTAACTTTATCAGAGGAGCTAATCATGTTTGATATGTCGCTTAGAGAAATCGACCGAAATAACGTATATGATAGAATCGTCAATTTCTATCAACAGCTTGTTGACGGTATCGAGATTGGCCGCAATGCCAAACTTAGAGAACTTTCCCGCGGCGGATTTAGCAGCATAGTCTTAGCCGGCATGGGTGGTTCGGCTATAACCGGCAATTTGCTCAAAAGTGTTTTGCTTGATGAATTAACAATGCCGTTTGAAATACACCGGAACTATGGACTGCCCGGGCATATCGATAAAGACTCCTTGATTATATGTTCAAGTTATTCCGGCGGCACCGAGGAAACGCTGTCGGCATTTGATGCTGCCATCGAACGCGGATGTAATATCTTATCTGTTTCTACCGGCGGTAAACTGGCAGACAAAGCCAGGCAAAACAATATCCCTCTGATTAAAATCCCATCGGGCTTGATGCCTCGCGAAGCTTTGGGATTTTCATTTGCGCCGCTTTTAACGGTTTTGGGAAGAATCGGACTAACGAAAGATTATACCGCCGAATTAAAAAAATGCGCCGAGCATTTAAAAGAATGGAATAATCAATATGTATTTGAATCTGAAAATAATCCGGCTCTTGATACTGCCAAAAAGCTTGTCGGAAAAATAATCATAATCTATTCGGGTCCCGACAGGTTCGATTCGGTCGCCCTGCGCCTTAAAGGGCAAATATGCGAGAATGCCAAACAATTAGCGTTTTGCAATGTCTTTCCCGAATTCAATCATAATGAATTGGTAGGCTGGGAGCTGTCGGCATCATATACCGATAAATTTGTTGTCGTGGTTTTGCGTGATAAAGACGACCACCGGCAAATTGCCCGACGGATGGAAGCTGTTAAGGAAATACTCGACGGCAAAAATGTCGAGGTAATAGAGTTATTCTCAAAAGGCAGCAGCGCGCTTGAACGCATATTTTCGTTAATTCAGATTGCTGATTTCATATCATATTATATGGCGCTGATAAATAAAGTTGACCCGACGCCAGTAAATCTGATAGATTACCTAAAGCAGAGATTAGCTAAATAAGGGAGATGAAATGAAAGCGATAATACCGGTAGCAGGCATAGGAAGCCGTTTACGGCCGCTTACACATACAGCCCCCAAAGCGCTTTTGCATGTTGCGGGCAAACCGATACTTGGTCACATACTGGATGAACTTATTGCGTATAATATCAGGGAAATTGTATTTGTTGTCGGTTTTCTAAGTGAAAAAATTATCGAATACGTTTCAACTAATTATAAAATTAAAACCACCTTTATCGAACAGAAAGAATTAAAAGGCTTAGGCTGGGCGATTAATCTGGCCAAGGAACATATCGACGATGAACCGATACTAATTGTCCTTGGCGATACAATCATGGATTTGGATATTGAAGAAGTTTTAAAAAGCGAGTATGATGCTATCGGCACAAAGAAAGTTGACGACCCCTGCCGATTTGGTATTGCCGAAACTAAAAACGGATTCATTACAAAACTTATCGAAAAACCCGATAAACCAATCTCCAATCTTGCCATTGTAGGAATCTACAGCATTAAATCAACAATGCTGTTTCGTCAGTGTTTAGAGGAGCTTATCGCCAAGAATATTACAACTAAAGATGAATATCAGCTTACGGATGCTCTCAGCTTGATGCTTGAACACGGCTGCAAGATGACTACTTTCAATGTCGATGGCTGGTATGATTGCGGCAAAAAAGAAACCCTTCTGGAAACCAACAGATTTCTCCTTTCGCATATTAAAACCGTAAGCGATTATAAGAATGCGATTATTATACCGCCTGTCTATATTTCACCGTCAGCAAAAATATCAAACTCCGTTATCGGACCGTATGTAAGCGTCGCCGACAATGCCTCGATAGAATCAAGCGTTATCAAAGATTCTATTGTATCATCAAGCGCCGAGGTTAAAAACTGCCTTTTGGAATCATCTTTAGTGGGCAACAACTCGTTATTTGTCGGGCGCTATCATGTTTTAAATCTCGGCGATAGTTCCGAAATCGAATATTGACGTTCGTGGTTGGCATATGTCCTCGTTGAATGTTTAGGCAGTTCGTAGCATAGCGTGACCTGCCGATCCTATGATATATATGTAAAGCCAAATCAATATATTATAACGTTACAGCTTCAGTTCACGCTTCGCTGCGAACTGAAGCAACATTTAGGGATAATATGTACTAACACGCGTAGGGGCGTATTGCATGCGCCCACTCTGGTTGCCAAGCGGTGCTTGGCAACCAGAGTTGTTTGTTGCTTTATCAACAGTCTGGGGACTTATTGCATAAATCCTACTGTCTTAAAACACGTTTGTGCTTGGCAATCGCCATGTTCGTGGTTGACATACGTTCTTGCGCGCCAATTATTCGTGGTTGGCATACGTCCTCGTGTGCCAACTTAAAGATATTTACTGTTCAATTTACTGTTTAATAAATTTAAACTTGCCATGTCTGTATTTAAGTATTAAATTTGCCAAACGATAAATAATGCTATCGTTTACATATTAATGGTTAATATGTAATAAATGTCAATTTGCCGTATGATGCGGAAGATTGATATAAAACAGGAGGATGAATGGCAAAGAACAATTTCTTTTTCACCTCAGAATCGGTAACCGAAGGTCATCCCGATAAAATATGTGACCAAATTTCAGATGCCGTTTTAGATGATGTGTTAATGTATGATAAGAATGGACGCGTTGCCTGCGAAACTTTTATCACTGTCGGACTGGTGATAGTTGGCGGCGAAATCACAACTAAAACCTATGTTGATGTTCCCGACTTGGTTCGCAATCTTGTAAAGGAGATAGGATATACCGACCCTAAATACGGATTCCACTATAGATCGTGCTCAATATTAAATGCTATCGGCATGCAGTCTCCGGATATTGCTCAGGGAGTAAATACCGGCGGCGCCGGCGATCAGGGTTTGATGATTGGATTTGCCTGCGATCACACTAAAGAGCTTATGCCTTTGCCGATAATGCTGGCTCATAAATTAGCGGCAAAGCTTGCTTCTGTTCGCAAGAAAAATATACTGCCCTATCTTGGGCCTGACGGCAAATCGCAGGTAACTGTCGAATTTGAGAATGGCAGACCTAAAAGAGTGGATACTGTTTTAATATCCAGTCAGCATACCGCTGATATTCTCGATAGAACCGGCAAAAAAATTACTAATAAGGCAAAAGATGAAATAATCGAGAAAGTTGTCTTAACGACTATACCCAAAAAATATCTCGATTCAAAAACAAAGTATCTTGTGAATCCAACCGGTAAATTTGTTATCGGCGGCCCACAATCCGATACGGGCATGACCGGGCGCAAAATTATTGTCGATACCTACGGCGGCTCGGCTGCTCATGGCGGCGGCGCTTTCTCGGGCAAAGACCCCACCAAAGTCGACCGTTCCGCCTCGTATATGGCTCGCCATATCGCTAAAAACATCGTTGCCTCAGGTTTAGCAAGTGTATGCCATGTGCAGCTTGCTTATGCTATCGGTGTGGCGAAACCGGTTAGCGTTTTAGTCAACACTCGCAATTCGGGCAAGATTTCAGATTACCGCCTGACGCAGTTAGTCAAGAAGCATTTCAAATTAACGCCTAATGGAATTATTGATTATCTGAAATTAAGACGTCCGATATTCAATAAAACTGCGGCGTATGGACATTTCGGTAGAAATGAAAAAGAATTTACCTGGGAAAAAACTAATAAAGTAAAAGAATTATTAAAGGATGCTTGATTATGAAATTTCACATTAAAGATGCTAAATTAGCCAAAAAAGGGAAACTCAGAATCGAATGGGCCGAACAATTTATGCCGGTCTTGCGTCTAATCCGTCAGAGATTCAAAAAAGAAAAACCGCTAAAAGGCGTTAATATCGCTTGCTGCCTGCATGTTACTACAGAAACCGCCAATTTGATGATAACGCTTAAAGAGGGCGGAGCGATGCCTTATCTTTGCGCTTCAAATCCATTGTCAACTCAGGATGATGTTGCCGCCTCTTTAGTAAAAGATTATAAAATACCGGTGTTTGCTATCAGAGCCGAATCAAACAAGGTCTACTACAGTCATATCAATAGCTGTTTGGATGCCAACCCGCTTATAACGATGGATGACGGTGCCGACTTGGTCAGCCTGCTTCACAGCAAACGTAAAAAACAGGCGGCAAGTATCATCGGCGGTTCGGAGGAAACCACTACCGGCGTAATTCGCCTTAAAAGTATGGATAAAAAAGGCGTGCTGTTATTCCCCATGCTGGCTGTTAACGACTCCAAAACGAAGCACTTCTTCGACAACCGTTATGGCACCGGCCAGTCTACGCTTGATGGCATCATGCGGGCAACCAATATCCTTCTTGCCGGTTCAACTGTGGTTATCGCCGGTTACGGTTGGTGCGGCCGCGGTGTTGCCAACAAAGCCAGAGGAATGGGCGCCAACGTGATTGTTGCTGAGGTTGATCCCTTAAAAGCTTTAGAGGCAACAATGGATGGTTTCCGGGTTATGCCTATGGGAAAAGCCGCCTCTCTTGGCGATATGTTCATTACTCTTACCGGTGATATTAACGTAATTGCCAAACAGCATTTCCAGGTGATGAAAGACCGCGCGGTTGTCGCCAATTCAGGACATTTCAATCTCGAAATTGATATCCCGTCTTTAAAGAAGATGTCTAAAAAAGTCAGAACCGTTCGCGATAATGTAGAGGAATATACGCTTCGCAATAATAAAATAATATTTCTTTTAGGCGAGGGACGTCTAATCAACTTGGCATCGGCAGAGGGACATCCGGCTTCGGTTATGGATATGAGTTTTGCCAATCAGGCTTTAGGCGCCGAATATCTTCTCAATCATGGCAAGAACCTCGAATGCAAAGTTTATCCGGTTCCAATGAAAATAGATGACTCCATTGCCAAATTGAAACTTAAAGCGATGGGTGTTTCAATCGACCGGCTAACGCCAGAGCAGAGAGAGTATCTATCATCCTGGACGATTGGCACTTAAATAAATAGACACGTAAATTCTTAACCGCAGCTATATTTTACTGGCTGCGGTTTTTTTGTTTTGGCATAGAACTACAAATAAAACTAAACTATATTGAGCATTTAGCCCGTATTGCTCATAATAAAATTGAGGGAGTCATTGCTCCGCTATGGCGGACACCTCGGGCGGACTCGCAATGACTAATTTACACTTTGCAATATTATATGCTGGAGTTTATGAATAATCAGGGTTAGTATTTAATACACATTCCTAACCCCTCTCTATGGGGGAATAATAAAAAGAGGGCGTCCGCCATTGGCGGATACGCTCTCTTGTTAAGGAACTGGTTGCTAAATGCTGCTTAACAACCAATTACTTATTATTCAGCAAACCCTAATCATTGCCATAATAAACCCAAACTGTAAAATCGGGGATTAACCTTTATCAATACAGGCTTAATGCAATATATTTTATATCATTTCTATTATTTAGTGAAAACCTGTTTAAGGCGATTGAAATTTTACCGACAATAACTTAGAGAATAAGATTTATAAGGAGGATTTTTCATGCCTACTGGTATTGTGAAGTGGTTTAATGACAAAAAAGGGTTCGGTTTTATTCAGAGAGAAAATGATGATCAGGATGTATTTGTACATTACTCAGTAATCAAAGATGAGGGATACAAGTCTCTTATCCAGGGACAATTAGTTGAATACAACTTCATTAAAGGTCCTAAAGGCCCATTGGCGACTGACGTCAATAAATTATAATCTCAGATAAAATAACATTACATTCCAAGCAGTATAACATGCTTGTTGTATAGGTGCGATTATTACAATATTATATGAATCAAGATGTTCGTCCAAGGCATCCGCCGATGGCGAACCGGGTTGTTGACAAAGCCCGCCCCGACTGGAAAGTCGAGGCTATTAAGTTTTTATTATTAATATAATCACCTCACTACTGTCCGGCCTTTTGTCCGCCTTAGGCGGATGCTATTTCCCGATGTGGAATTGCCTTTTGTAATCATTTCCTTTTGTCTGCCTTAGGCGGATGCTATAATGATGTCATTCCCAAAACTGCCTGCGTCATTCCCAACACTGCCTGCGTCATTCCCACACTGCCTGCGTCATTCCCAATACTGCCTGCGTCATTCCCAACTTGATTGGGAATCCAGAGATTGGTCATGCTGACAGCTCCT
>JAGGSN010000024.1 GCA_021159005.1 Candidatus Zixiibacteriota bacterium
GGAATTTCGCTACCTTAGGACCGTTATAGTTACGGCCGCCGTTTACTGGGGCTTCAATTCAGGGCTTCTCCGCCCGAAGGCGAATGACTCCTCCTTTTAACCTTCCAGCACCGGGCAGGTGTCAATCCCTATACATCGTCTTACGACTTAGCAGAGACCTATGTTTTTAGTAAACAGTCACCCAGGCCATTTCTCTGCAACCCCTTTCAGCTCCATTAGCAAGTAATATCACCTAATAGGGGCACTCCTTCTCCCGAAGTTACGGAGCTATTTTGCCTAGTTCCTAAACGAGGGTTCTCTCGAGCACCTTAGGATTCTCACCCCACCTACCTGTGTCGGTTTACGGTACGGACGCCTGAACGCTCACATAGAGGTTTTTCTTGGCAGCGTGCTTACGATCAGTTTAACCAGTCCTTGCGGACTCCCTATAACCTCTCGGAGTTATGTGAAGACGGATTTACCTATCTTCACCTCCTACCGGCTTAGACCACCACTTCCAATCGGCGGCTGATCTTCACTTCTGCGTCACCCCATAGCTCAAACACGTTTTTGGCGGTAGCCGAATATTAACGGCTTTACCATCGCCTACGCCTTTCGGCCTCGGCTTAGGATCCGACTAACCCTGAGCGGATTAACCTTCCTCAGGAAACCTTAGGTTTTCGGTGAACAGGTTTCTCGCCTGTTTTATCGCTACTTGTTCCGGCATAATCTCTTCCGATACCTCCAGCAAGTTTTACAACTCACCTTCACAGGCGTACGGAATGCTCCTCTACCATTCGCCAATGGCGAATCCACAGCTTCGGTATATGACTTAGTCCCGTGAATTATCGGCGCGACATCTCTAGACCAGTGAGCATTTACGCACTCTTTAAATGATGGCTGCTTCTAAGCCAACATCCTGGTTGTTTTAGAAATTTCACTTCCTTTATCACTTAGTCATAATTTAGGGACCTTAGCTGGTGGTCTGGGTTGTTTCCCTTTTGTCGACGAAGCTTATCCCTCGCCGGCTGACTCCCGTGAAACGTACGAACGGCATTCGGAGTTTGACAGGGGTTGGTAGGCTTGTAGGCCCCCTAGCCCAATCAGTGCTCTACCTCCGTCCGACTATAACACGAGGCTATTCCTAAAAATATTTCGAGGAGAACCAGCTATCACCAGGTTTGATTAGCCTTTCACCCCTAGGCACAGCTCATCCCCCGATTTTTCAACATCGGTGGGTTCGGACCTCCAGCACGTGTTACCGCGCTTTCATCCTGGCCATACCTAGATCACCTGGCTTCGGGTCTACTCCCAGCTACTAATAGCCCTATTCAGACTTGCTTTCGCTACGGTTGCGTCAGTCTTTGACTTAACCTTGCAGCTGAGAAGTAACTCACCGGATCATTATTCAATAGGCACGCGGTCACCTCCATTTAAAACCCGAAGGTTAAAAATATTGGCTCCCACAGCTTGTAGGCATACGGTTTCAGGTACTATTTCACTCTCCTGTCAGGAGTACTTTTCACCTTTCCCTCACGGTACTGGTTCACTATCGGTTATGGGGGAGTATTTAGCCTTAGCCGGTGGTCCGGCCAGATTCATACGGAATTTCTCGTGTTCCGCATTACTTGGGAGAATTATCGAGGAAGGCATGTCATCTTTCGTCTACAGGGCTATCACCCTCTTTGGCTGGCCTTTCCAGAACCATTCGACTAGAAGCATGTTTTGTAACTTCCCGACCCTGCTGCAGCTGAGTCAGATAATTTCCCGCTACCCCGGCAGTACAACGCCTGCAGGCTTTAACGTACAAACCGGTTTAGGCTGTTCCCATTTCGCTCGCCGCTACTCCGGGAATCGCTTCGCTTTCTTTTCCTGGAGGTACTTAGATGTTTCAGTTCCCTCCGTTATCTTCATCCCGCCTATGTATTCAGCGGGTGATGTCCGCCCATTACGGCGGACGGGTTGCCCCATTCGGAAATCTCCGGGTCTATGCTTGTTTGCAGCTCACCGAAGCTTATCGCAGCTTACCACGTCCTTCATAGGCTCCCCATACCAAGGCATCCACCATATGCCCTTAGAGTAACTTGACCAAAATTTTTGGCAAAACCCTAAGTTTTTGCAATTAAGATACCACAATGTTCTGTTAAGTTGTCAAAGAGCTGTATTAACCTGTCAGACAATTGCCTGACAATATTAAATTCTTTCAATCACATTAAATGGAGATGACCGGGATCGAACCGGTGACCTTCTGGTTGCAAACCAGATGCTCTCCCGACTGAGCTACATCCCCAACAGGGATTTAGCTCAACCGATAATCACCACTCCAGCTTTAATAATTCCACCACCCAATCCAATTTTAACTGGGACTTGGTGGAGTCGAACCACCGACCTCATCCTTATCAGGGATGCGCTCTAACCAACTGAGCTAAAGTCCCTTTCAAAAACGAGCCGTTTAATCCCAAGTCGGTGGATTTAAAGCCCTGATTAAATTTTTAAAGAACGATATTTTAACAGACGGTTATTCTTTAAAAACCGGATAGCACGCACGAGAAATGATAGCACTCGACCTGGTTATCCGCTTTATGCGGGTAAACCTCGCATGCTTTCCGCCAATGGCGGCCCGCATACCTACTCCTTAGAAAGGAGGTGATCCAGCCGCAGCTTCCGCTACGGCTACCTTGTTACGACTTAGCCCCAGTCACCGATTTTACCTTCGGCGCTTGTTTCCTTACGGTTAACATAGCGACTTCGGGTACCCCCGGCTTCCATGGCTTGACGGGCGGTGTGTACAAGCCCCGGGAACGTATTCACCGCGACCTGCTGATTCGCGATTACTAGCAATTCCAACTTCATGGAGTCGAGTTGCAGACTCCAATCCGAACTTAGACTGGTTTTAGGGATTAGCTCCACCTCGCGGTATTGCAACCCTCTGTACCGGCCATTGTAGCACGTGTGTAGCCCTGGACGTAAGGGCCATGAGGACTTGACGTCATCCCCACCTTCCTCCCCGTTGACCGAGGCAGTCCCCTTAGAGTCCCCGACCGAATCGCTGGTAACTAAGGGCAAGGGTTGCGCTCGTTGCGGGACTTAACCCAACACCTCACGGCACGAGCTGACGACAGCCATGCAGCACCTGTGAACAGACTCCTTGCGGAGGGACCTCATCTCTGAGGTTTTCCTGTACATTTCAAGCCCAGGTAAGGTTCTTCGCGTTGCGTCGAATTAAACCACATGCTCCACTGCTTGTGCGGGGCCCCGTCAATTCCTTTGAGTTTCAACCTTGCGGTCGTACTCCCCAGGCGGGGTACTTAATGCGTTAGCTGCGGCACTGAAGGGGTCGACTCCTCCATCACCTAGTACCCATCGTTTACCGCCGGGACTACCAGGGTATCTAATCCTGTTTGCTCCCCCGGCCTTCGTACATGAGCGTCAGTATTCGGCCAGAAAGCCGCCTTCGCCACGGGTGTTCCTCCTGATATCTACGCATTTCACCGCTACACCAGGAGTTCCGCTTTCCTCTCCGATACTCAAGAAAGATGGTTTCAGATGCAGGCCCACGGTTAAGCCGTGGGGTTTCACATCTGACCTGTCTTCCCGCCTGCGTACCCTTTACGCCCAGTGATTCCGAACAACGCTTGCTCCCCCCGTGTTACCGCGGCTGCTGGCACGGAGTTGGCCGGAGCTTCCTCTGAAGGTACCGTCAAGACTCGACTATATTAGAGACGAGCCATTTCGTCCCAACTGACAGGGGTTTACGCTCCAAAAAGCTTCATCCCCCACGCGGCGTTGCTGCGTCACCCTTTCGGGCATTGCGCAAAATTCCCTACTGCTGCCTCCCGTAGGAGTCTGGGCCGTATCTCAGTCCCAGTGTGGCCGATCACCCTCTCAGGTCGGCTATCCATCAGAGCCTTGGTAGGCTTTTACCCTACCAACAAGCTAATGGAACGCGGGCCCATCCTCAGGAGATAGCCGAAGCCACCTTTGATCTTCTTAAGATGCCTTAAAAAGATGTTATTCGGTATTAGACCCTCTTTCGAAGGCTTATCCCCAACCCAAGGGTAAGTTGCCCACGTGTTACGCACCCGTTCGCCGCTTTACTCTCCCGAGCAAGCTCGGGATTTCTCGCACGACTTGCATGTATTAAGCACGCCGCCAGCGTTCGTTCTGAGCCAGGATCAAACTCTCCGTAAAAAAAATTTGATTAGCTCTATAAAAAACGTATTCAAAAAATACGTTGTTCGGCAAAATATTATTAAGGTCTGTAAAGGAAATTACAGATCCCGCACTATCATTTTTTTATGACCTTGTGCGTGCTATTCAGTTTTCAAAGAACTTCATCTATCCGTTAAAAAAGTCTGCCTTCTTTTAACCGGCAGACGCCTAAAATACAAACGAAATCCGGTTTGTCAAGATAAAAAAACTATTATTTTGAAAAAAATCAATTTTTCTTTTTGTTCCCTTATCTTTAAAATCCTTAACATGACGTAAAATAAATTTGCAGCAATGCAAAGTCAAGAAAAATCGTATATTTAATTTCAAATATCTTTTGCCATATCTTTTATCGGAATTTGCATAGTAAACATTAATGCCTTTATCCGAAAGCAACTTAACCTGATATATTTATAAAACTAATATTTCCAGTAAGAATTAGTTTTAATCAATTGAAAAATAATATGATAGTAATACTATTAAAAAGCCATTAAAATATAGGGTGTTTTTACGCTGTCGAATATCGTTTATAATACCCGATCAAAGTAGGACAGGCTTAATATTAAAAAACCAAGAGTGTCTTATGGATAAATAAAAGTATTGTGAATAATACGGCTTAGATATGAAATTCAATAACATCTTTATCCGCGAGAACATAACTGTTTTTAACTCGCTGCCCCTCAAATTTGTTATTGCCCCAAACCTTAGCGAATTTTAATTTATAGGCGAAGTCTTTATGAAGATTATAGGCTGCATCCTCGACCGTGCCGCCGATAGGCAGAATAACAGGATCAACATAATCAACATCATGACCTATACGTTTGGTGTATACCCTAATAATCTTCAGACTTTTAAAAATCGCCGCCTTGAAATTCTCAAGAGAATCATCATCAAGAATGGATGTAGGGACGACAATAAATTCCGGAAATAGTTGTCTGATTGTTGTTAATCCCTCAGCTCCGCTTTCATCCAAAAATTTATGGGCGGTTATAAATGCTTTTTTATATGCAAATCGGGGATCATCGACTTTATCGGGAACATCAGGAGTAAGAATTATCCCTTTTTCCTCAAGTATTGACAGTAAAACCTTCAAGCGATTTTCAAATCCGACGGTGGAAACATCAACTACAACCCCAACAATATCGGCTTGACGGATTAAATTAGGCAGATACGATTCCAAATGCTCCTCTGAAATAGGCGGAGTATCGATTAACTGGAACTGAACCGTATCATAAACCATCATGCCGACCATCGGTTCCCGGGTTGTATATGGATAATCACCTATTAAGGGGCTGGATTTGGTCAGGCTTTCCAATAAACTCGATTTCCCTGAGTTTGGAGGCCCAATCATTATAACCTGCGCCGCGCCTTCTTTTTCTATATGAGTAAATATATCGACTTGACGGGCGCCATGTTTTTTATCGCCGCCATCAATCTGCTTTTTTAGTTTTGAAATTTTAGCTTTAAGTTCTGCTTGAAGTTTATCTGTTCCTTTATGCTTGGGTATAATCGCCAATAATTCTTTAGCTAAACGCAGTTTCTCATAGAGATCATTTTCCTTTTTAAACTCTCTTTCCAGCGCATAATATTGCGGCGTCAGATTTGCGGGCATAAAAACACCTCCACTATAATTTATGGAAAACAGGTCTGTTTATCAAGTGAAAACATGTAGGAGTTTCCCCGTTTTTTTCTTATTCAATTGCAGGTCGGGTTCCGAATGAGTCCGCCTTAGGCAAACGAATGAGAAACCCGACACTTCTCGCAGTTATATAAGCATCTTTCCCTTAGCAAATAGCATATCAAAGTCAAATTGTCGGGTTTTTCCCCCGCCGCGGCGGGGTCAGAACCTGACCTGCTTGAAATCGTTAAAAAATTCCCCCGATTTTCCAAAATTGCTATTTCCACTTTTAAAAAAGTCACCTGACAACAATCTGGCTTTTTAAAGAAATAGCAGTCAGCCATATTTTATAAAATCAATCAAATTCGATCTGATAATTGGTATGGTATTTGCAATATTGTCAAATAAAACAATAAAACGGAGGTAAGATGAGATACTATTTACATTATTGTGTAATACTTTTCACACTATTTGCCATAACGGCTAATGCTGATGTTGCAGGTGATAAAATTAAAAATGATGTTAATATCCCCTATTCAACAGATGAAAGCTTTCAACCGATTGAGGATATGAATTCGGATTTTTATAAGGATATCATATTTAATAGGCTTGAGGGTAACGAAATATCCTATATTAACAAATTTGATGTATCCAGCGGTATTAACTTTCACGATATTGATAATGACAACAATAAAAGTAATTCAACCAGCGATCGGGGTCTAATTAAGGACTATTCAACCTGTGTTAAGCCGCCAGCGCCAGTTCCCGAACCAGCTACTTTAATTTTATTAGCCGCCGGCCTAATTAGCGCAGGTATAGCATCACGCAAAAAAAGACAGCCTTAGCAAGATTTCGGGTTTCTCCCCATCGCGGTTCGCCTTGGTAGAGAACCCAGAAAACAGCAATAGTTTTTAATCGGCAAAAGGTAAGCTCTATTTTACACTATGACAGTCAGATAATACATCTCGCCCTGCCGTTCGATGAAGAATAGTATTCGATAGCCTGTACCTATATTATCGACGGTTTTTTTATAATCGCTTAAACAGGTAATTTTCTGACGGTTTATACGCCGGATAATATCGCCCTCCCGAAGCTCCCAGCTTGAAGCGATACTGTTTTCATTAACTTTCGCTATCATAACTCCGCTATTATCATTAAGCCCATACATAGTTGACAACTGCTTTGTAATAGATGCCACTTCAAGCCCGAAACGGTCTGTATATGAAGGCGCCTTTTTTATTGGCAATTCTTCCGGAGTTAGAGTTATATTTAGACTATCACTGCCTCGCCGAATTATAATATTCAATTCTTCGCCAACCCTGGCATAAGCGACAACTTCTTCCCAATCGGATTGATTCTTTATTTTATCAGAACCAATTTCAAGCAATGCGTCACCAGGCAAAATACCGGCCTTTTTGGCGGGCGACATATCATCAACAGAGGTAACAATTAAACCGGTTTTCATATCTAAGCCAAGCCCCTGAGCTACAATCGGCGTAATTTGGGCTACCCTCAAACCAACCCAGGCTTTAACTACCTCGCCGATATTAATTAAATCGCTAATTACGGACTTAGCGCGATTAATAGGAATGGCAAAACCGATTCCCTCGGAACCACGACTGGAAGTGAATATGAAAGTATTGATACCGATAACCTCACCGCTGGCATTGACCAATGGACCGCCTGAATTGCCGGGATTAATCGCCGCATCGGTTTGAATCATATTGCGGTAAACCTGTTTCTGCCCGGCCTCGGGTTTGATATCGCGATTGACTGCCGAAACAACGCCCACCGTTACAGTTGGCTTGGTGTCATCAAGAAGGTAGCCGAACGGATTGCCAATCGCAATTGCCCATTCGCCGGCAAACAAATCGTTTGAATCGCCCAAAATAGCGAAAGGGAAATCCTGTTTATCCGAGATGATTTTCAGCACCGCCAGATCAGTCGATTCATCCGAACCGATTAATTTGGCTTGATACTGCTCGCCGCTTGTTAAAGTTACTGTTATAGATTCGGCGCCGTGAGCAACGTGGTCGTTGGTCAGAATATAACCCTCGGGATTGATAATAATGCCAGAGCCGAGCGAGGATACTTGTTTGTGATATTCCCGCGGACCGAAAAAGAAGTAGTTCCAAAAATCAGCTCCGTGTCCGGGGTTTGCCTGACGGAATATCTGGGTTTGGATTACGGAAATCGAAACTACTGCCGGACCAACTTTCTCCGCCGCCTCGACAATAGCGCTGCGTCTAGTAATAGTTATCTGCTGGTTTGCCTCATCGGTTGAAGGGCTTAATATCGTTTTGGTATCGTTTGACGGGATTATATCTGATGGCGTCAATTGCGTTTCCTCTAAACTACTGCGATTGTTGTTATCCGTTGATAATAATTTTACTGCAAAGTAGGACGTTGCCGCGCCTAATAATCCGCCTATAACAACAAGAAAAACGATGTTTGATATTTTTGAACTTTTCAAAACAACCTCTCTCCAAATTTATCGTTTTTTTATACAATAATGCAAGGACAAAGTTGCTAAAATTTTCTGAAAGCATGTCAAATTATTTTAGACAGCAGTTTTTTTTTACAATCTTATTTTTATATTTGTAACAATGGTAAAAATATATTAGTATATTCCTCAACGGATAATGGAAATAAAGCCCAAGGAAAAAGGATGACTGCAAAAAAAATTAAATTGACAAAATTCGCCGTTTGCGCCGGGTGAGCGTCAAAATTTTCGCCTGAGGCGATTGTCCAGGTTCTGGGCAATTTACCGAAATATAAATTCGACAATGTCATTGTCGGCACCGAATACTTTGATGATGCCGGCGTTGTAAGATATGATGAAACTACGGGATTAGTTACAACACTTGATTATTTTACGCCGGTTGTCGATGATCCAAGAGATTTTGGGCGTATTGCCGCGGCTAATTCGCTATCGGATATTTACGCAATGGGAGGAACACCGATTTCAGCCTTAAATATTGTCGGGTTTCCCGAAAAGAATTTATCGCTTGAAGTGCTTACCGAAATTCTTGCCGGCGGCGCGGAGATAACATCGAAATATAATATCCCGATTGTCGGCGGTCATTCTGTAAAAAATGATGAGCCTTTTTATGGGCTATCCGTAACAGGCAAAGTCAACCTTAAGCAGATGATGACCAATAACGCCTGCCAGCCCGGCGATTATCTTTATCTGACAAAACCGCTGGGTTCAGGGGTGATTACTACAGCCTTAAAGCAAAACAAAGCCTCTGATGAGATTGTTGAAAAGGCAGTTGAGATTATGATTCAGCTTAATAAAGAAGCCTCTGAGGCGGCGATTGCGGCTGGTGTAAGAGCCGCCACTGATGTTACCGGTTATGGGTTTTTAGGGCATTTACATGAAATGATGAATGCCTCTGATGTGTGTGCGGAAATATATTTTAACAGCATCCCTCTTATGGATGGAACAATTGAACTTGCCGAAATGCAAACATTCCCCGGCGGCACCGGCGCAAATTATCTCTATGTGGATAAATTCACAACTTGGGATAAACGGCTCTCTTCAAATGAAAATCGAATTCTCTGCGATGCTCAGACATCAGGCGGATTAATCATATCGGTTCCTGCGAAAAATCATAAATTGCTTGAGGATGAACTATCGAAACGCGGCGTAATTGTCAATAAAGTCGGCGAGGTTGTAAAGAGAAAAGAATGGCATCTAAAAATCAACAAAAGTTAAAAAGCATTCCATCAGTCAACGCTATTCTCGAAAGAAATGATATCAAGGCATTAATGACGGAGTGGTCGTTTGCCTATGTGTCTTATGAAACGAAAAACCAGACTGCATTAGCTCGTAAGCGGGCGCAAAATACCGGCAAAGTAGAAAGCGCTGATGAGATAGCCGCAAAAATAATCAAAGCTTTTATTGATAAAAAAACAACTCTAATTAAACCGGTAATCAACGCAACAGGCGTAGCTCTTCATACCAACCTCGGCCGAGCGCCTCTTGATGATGGCTTACTGCAAACCGTGATGGCAAACTGCTCATCGTACTGCAATCTCGAGTTTGACCTTGTTGAAGGTAAAAGGTCAAAAAGAGGTTCGTTAGCAGGGGAAATAGCGGCGGTTTTAACGGGCACAGAGGCGGGAATAATTGTCAACAACAACGCTGCGGCGGTTCTGCTAACAGTCAGCCGTTTCGGCAGAGATAAAGAAATTTTGATATCGCGCGGGGAATTAGTGCAAATAGGCGGCGGTTTCAGGATACCCGAAATAATAACCGCTTCCGGCGCAATTTTAAAAGAAATCGGCACAACAAATAAAACGGTATTATCAGATTATTCCAAGCATATCGGCAAGAATACCGGCCTTATCATGAAAGTCCATAAGTCCAATTTCGATATACGCGGCTTTACCGAGGAAACCCCTCCCTCGGAACTAGCATTATTGGCACATAAAAAACGCCTGCCGATGCTTTATGATTTGGGTTCCGGTATGGTCGATGATTTTGGCATATCTGAATTTAAAGCGGAACCAAGCGTTGTTTCGGCGGTAAGTTCAAAAGCCGATATTGTCTGTTTCTCGGGCGATAAACTTTTTGGCGGACCGCAAGCCGGCATATTGGTCGGCAAAAAGAAATACATTTCCGCATTGAGACGCTACCCATTCTATCGTCCTTTAAGGCCGGATAAATTTACTTTGAGCGCTATTGAACAAACATTGTTGGCTTACCTGACAAACCCGGAAAGAGTCAAATTGAACAAAATATTCAAACAGGATATAGACAGCCTTAAGAATAGAGCGGAAAAAATAAGTTCGACAATCGAGCTTGATTATGTAATGCCATCGCCGCTAAAAAGCACAGCGGGCGGCGGCACGACTCCTAATATCAGCTATAAAAGCTATGGTATATCTATTATAAAAAATACTGCGGGGTTGGATGTCAGGTTGAGAAATTACGCGCCGCCGATTATTATTCGTAAAGGCAAAGATAAAGCTATGCTTGATTTGAGCACAGTCTTTCCTGCTCAGGATGAAATTATAATTAAGGCTTTAAAAGAGTGTTTGTCGTAGGCACGGCCGGTCATATAGACCACGGCAAGTCGGCATTAGTGAAAGCGCTATCCGGCATCGACCCCGACCGTCTGCCGGAGGAAAAGCTTCGCGGCTTAACAATCGATTTGGGATTTGCCTGGTTTAAATTGCCCTCCGGCGAATCGGTAGGCGTAGTTGATGTTCCCGGTCATGAGCGATTTATCAAGAACATGGTCGCCGGCGTTGGCGGCATCGATGCGGTTATGTTAGTAATTGCCGCCGATGACGGCTGGATGCCGCAGACTACCGAGCATCTGGATATACTTACCTTGCTCGATATAAAAACAGGCATTGTTGTATTGACTAAAACCGACCTGGTAGACCCGGAGTATCTTGAACTTCAAAAAGAAGATATATTAACGCGCCTGAAAGGCACTATCCTTGAAAACGCCCCGATAGTAGCCTTCTCGGCTAAAGATGATTCAGGCAAAGACGATGTCTTGTCCTCCCTTCAGGATATTCTAAGCCGCAATATTAAAAGAGTGTCTTTAAATTCACCCAGATTGTATATCGATAGAAGTTTTATAATCAAGGGTATCGGCACAGTTGTAACCGGCACGCTTACAGAGGGAGAAATAAAGCTTGGCCAACAGCTTGAGATTAGCCCATCCGGACAAAAAGTGAGAGTGAGGGGACTTCAGACTCATAAGCAATCGATTGAATCTGCCATTATGGGAAGCAGAGTAGCGGTGAGTTTGACTGGTGCAAGTAAAGATGATGCTCATCGCGGCTCGGCGCTTGTGATGCCGGGTCATTTCGAACCTGCCGACACTATAGGCGTGCGGATAAAAATGCTTCCCAATATAAAGCATCCTCTGAAAAATAGCGCGGAGGTAGTACTCCTGCTTGGCACGGCGATTTCTCATGCCAAGCTAAAGCTTTTTCATAGAAAAATACTGGCCTCATTAGATGAGGATTTAGCAGTTTTGCATCTCGACAAAAAAATATGCTGCCGTATTGGCGATAAGTTTATCATCAGACGGCTAAGCCCGGCAATTACAGTCGCCGGCGGCGTTGTGCTCGATTGGGACTTTGGGGCGATTAAAAAAAGTAAAGCCAAGCAATACGAGATATTAAAAGCAAGAGATAAACTTGACCTTGAATCCGTAATAAGTTCGGAGCTTCTGAAAGATAAAAATATAAACCTGCCGGCGCTTAAAGCTAACAGCCGTTTTTCAACTGAGGAAATCGACAATTATCTTGCCGAGGCAAAAAGCATCGTGAAAGCCGGCGGTTCGTTGGTTGATAAAGAACATCTCGAAAAATATCTTCAACCAGCTTGCAAAATTCTTGAGGAAGAACACAAACAAAGGCCATGGAATAATGGATTAGTAGCTGGGGAACTGGCAAAAAAACTTAAACTGCGGGCAGCAGAAGTCGAGGAGACTGTTTCATATCTGATAGATAGCGGCGCAATTGCTCAGGAGACAGGCTTTCTAAGATTAAAAAACCATGTGCCGCATCTGAAACCTGCCCAGGAAAGTAAAGCGGCAAAACTTATCGCAATGCTTACAGCCAGTCCCTTAGCGGCTCCCCTTAAGAAAGAGTTTATTGCTGATGACCCTGTCTATGAGGTTATTATAAATTTTTTGCGGGATAAAGGCGAAATTATCGAGCTTAAAAATGGCGTTTTGCTCACCAAGAGAGATTTTAAAAACATTATAGAAAAAGTTGCAGCACTAATAAAATCCGAAACGAAAGTTACCGCCTCCCAGATTAAAGAATGCTTAAAAACATCGCGGAAATATGCTATACCTCTTTTAGAAAAACTTGACGCGCTGAATATAACTGTCAGAGAAGGAGACTATAGAGTATTGGGGGATAACTTATGAAAACATTATTTACCAATGCGGTGATTTATTCACCCAAGCGGATTAAAGGCGACTGCTTAGCAGTTAGCGATGGACGAATTTTTGGTATTGGTTCGAAATCAAAATTAATAAGTTTGAAGCGGCATGGTTTTAAAGTAGTCGACTTGAAAAAAAAAGCTGTCCTGCCCGGTTTTGTCGATTCACACCTACATCTGCTGTCAACAGGCTATAATCTTCAAAGCGTTGATTTAAGCGGGCTCGATACGCTTGACAAAGTTACAGCAAAAATCTCTAAAGCCGCGAAAAATACTCACTCGGGGCAATGGCTTCTTGGCAGAGGTTGGGATAAAAATCTTTGGGGCAGCGAATTCCCCGATAAGACTGTTCTAGATAAAATCTGTCCGAAAAATCCGGTGCGATTATTTTCCAAAGACGGTCATGCCATATGGGTTAATTCTTTGGCGCTTCGACTATGCAAAATCAATAAGAAAACACCCGAACCTGCTAAAGGCGCCATTATGAGCTACTCGGATGGTTCGCCAACCGGCATCCTTTTTGAAAATGCTATTGACCTTGTTATCAACAAAATACCTGAACCGACAATCGACTTCAAATTTAAAGCTCTTAAAAAAGCAATAAAGCATCTCAATCGTTGCGGCATAACCGGCGCTGCTGATTGCGACTGGTATGCTAATCGCCTGAATCTTTTTCAGAGCGCGAGAGAGAAAGGATTTTTGAACCTGAGGGTTTTCATGATGCTTTCGCCTGATGATATCGATTCGGCGTCATCGCTTGGATTAAAAACCGGCTGCGGCGATGATATTATCACAATCGGAGCCTTAAAGCTTTACTCCGATGGCGCGCTTGGTTCGCAAACCGCCTGGATGTTTTCACCGTATGAAAACCAGCCCGATAATTTTGGCATGCCTACTTTATCTGAGGATGAACTGGAAATGTATTTTGAGAAGACCCATTTAAAGGGGATATCCATGGCAGTTCATGCTATAGGCGATAGAGCCAATGCCGAGCTTTTGAAATTTTTCGGAAAGAAATACGCCGTTTCAAAAAAACTCGGCTTACACCATAGAATAGAACACGCTCAGATTTTACGCAAGATAGATATCCCTAGATTCAAACGTTATAATATTGCGGCCTGCGTTCAGCCGGTTCATTTACCTGCTGATAGGGATATGGCAGATAAATATTGGGGCAAACGAGCAAAACTTGCTTTTCCTTTAAAGATGCTGTTTAAAAGCGGCGCCAAAATTGGATTCAGCTCGGATAGTCCGATAGAATCGCCTAACCCTTTTCCGGGTATTCATGCCGCTGTCGCCAGAAAAGCCCCAGGTGATAACCGTCCAGCCTGGCATCCCGAGCATAGCATAACCTTAAAGCAGGCGATAGAGGCATATACTTTCGGGTCTGCCGGTTTATGCGGCTGGCAGAACAAATGCGGCGAACTTAAGCCGGGGCTGCAGGCTGATTTTGTTGTGCTTTCCGATAATATTTTCAAAGTTAAAACCAAACAAATTCCAGAGTTGAAAGTTCTGGCAACAGTATTTAACGGTCAGGTTGTTTATCGCGATAGAAACTTCAAACTATGAATATAATTGATGTAATCAAAAGCTATAGAAATGTTGCCAGTTTTTCGGATAGAGCAATTGAAGTTGATAAAATTGACAGGATTGTTAAGTCTGTTAATTTTTCTCCGGTTGGCACAGGTACACTACCGTTTAAGGCTATCGTTGTATCGAAAAAAAGCGTGAAGCAAAAACTGCGGCATGCGGCAGAACAGGTCGAAAAGGCTTACAGTCATGGAACAGGCAACGGTGAAGGGACAAATAACTCTGATTGGAAAAAGCCGTTTTTAGAGGAGGCGTCATGTTTGATTGTGATATGCTGTACAGTTGGCCAGCCATATCAGGCGGCGACAACCTGGCTGACTCTCGGCAATGTTTTGATGACAGCTTCCGATGAGGGACTTGGCGTCTTATGTTATGCACCATCGATGCCGACTTTTTTGAAGAAAGTATTGAATTTACCGCCTAAGTATATGCCTATTGCTATTGTGCCGCTTGGCTATCCTGCCGATGAGCTGTTTCCCATATCTGATCAGAAGCATGAGAAGATGCTGCGCAATCTTTTCTCCGGTCGATTTAGGTGGCAGAGTTAATGATCGGGTAATTCCAAAGTCGGGCTGCCGCTCACCTATGGCAGTTTTCCAAACCGATATTTTTATAACTTCTGTATATTGAAAAAGCCAAACAATAATGCAATACTTTCATTACTGTCCGGCCTTTTGTCCGCCTTAGGCGGATGCTATTTTATATTGTGTATATGTTGATAATTGAAAACCCTTTTATCCGCCTTAGGCGGATGCTATAATGATGTCATTCCAACACTGCCCGCGTCATTCCCA
>JAGGSN010000025.1 GCA_021159005.1 Candidatus Zixiibacteriota bacterium
CAAAAAAAATTCAAATGATTTTCAAATCATCATCCTTAAGTGAACAGTATTGGGATTAGCAGTAAAAATATACTCACTCAAGATGTTAATTATCAAAGACTTGATAATTCTTTAAAAAATTCTTGGAATTTTCGCGGTTTATATTATAATTAATTGTTCAGTTTTGTTTTGGAAACATTAATACAAGTAATGATGTAGAAAAAAAAGTAAGATTTATTAATATGTAGATAAGTTATGACCAAAATTCTTGATACTGTAAAAAACTGGCTCGAAAAACAAAATATTGAATATTCTGTTCAAGCCGAAACCTTTATTATTGATGGGGATGGCCCTAAACCGTTCAAGTATGTTCCCAACTTCATTATCCATGGGAAGCGATTTCATGGCAAAACGGTTATAGTTGAGCCTATAACATCGTTTGCGCCTCAGGGCGGGCTGAAACGAGTTCAGACTTTCAGACATCAATTCAGCAGTAAATATCATATTGTTATAATTACCAAAAACAGAATGCTGGATAAAATCCCCCAAAATGCCTATGACCAGCTTATCGAATTTGAAAAGCTGGACAAATCCAAGATTAGATTCCGAAAAAGCCGACAGTAATCTACTAAAATTTTATGTTGTTTTAGATATTTATAATATGAGTGTGTAGGTCGCGTTCCGATATGCCGCGGTCGGTTAAAATCTTGCGAATATCTTCTCGTTATTCTTGATATGTTCATCGGTGATGCCATACTCGGTTTTAAGGTCATCCTTTTTAATATTAAAATTGGTAATTTCATTGGCGAAATCTTTAGCTTTTATCGTGATAGTCGGCAGAAAATCAGCCAGCGGACGTTTGCCGGGAACTTTCAGCCTATTTTTCATTTGCAGGGTTGTATATCCCCCGAATAAAGCTCTGTCGCCCTTACTGCGGATACGGGCGAAACCAAGATTATCTCCAACTCTTTCAAAGATAATAGCGGATAATTCTTTCTCCGAATTGCTTAACTTTTTCCGTTCTTGAAGCCGTTCGATTTCAACTAACCGCTTTTCAATCAGCTCCTGTTTTCTTGTGGACTGCAAAATAGGTCATGGCAAAGGCTATTTCAACTTTGCGGGGATCACCGTTTTGGGCGACTAAGTAGCAGGCGTAACGGGTTAGGGCGATGTCTTCGATTTCACGTTTAGTAGCTGAACCTATGTCCACCATTTTGTTGACGTCAGGAAAATGGTCATCGATTGATTGACCGGCGTTGCTACAAGCCGTTTTAGCCTTTGAAATTACCTTATCGAAATTGCACCATTCGGTGTAGCCCAGCAATTGCTGCAGGTTTCGCGCCAGCCAGTATTCAACGCTGTCTTCTATACGGGCATAATCCTCAAATTGGCCGTGAAGTCTGGTGATAATCTCTTTTTCAATTAAGCCTCCTTATTTTTTGCCGGGTAAACCAGATAATTACCTCAGGCACTTGAATAGTCAAGATCGCAAGGAGGGTCTTGACCTACAAGCTAACATATACTATATTAATAGGTGAAATTCATATAATTTATCTTTTTACTATTTTATATCTTTTTGCTATTTGAGGAGCCCTTTTAATGATTTTATTTGTATTAATTAGATTTAAAAGATCATTAGGCGATATTGCTCTTCCTTTTAATTCAGGATTTCCTGAATCATTTATCCAGGATAAAAGATTTTTTTCTCTGGTTACAAGATAATCAGCTATATTCAGATATATAACCTGTTCAATATCAAAATAATCATTAGCTTGAACCTTTCTTTTATTTAAAGTCATCTGACAATTATATTTCCAATTAACATCGATAAAATATTTTAAAGATGGTAATACCGAAAATATATTTTTCCTATTAATTGATTTATTAAAAGCTTTAACTTCAAATCTTTCCAATATACTAGGAATTAAAACATTATAATCATCTTCCTTTGGTAAACTTTGAAGTCGACTCTTAATTTCTTTTAAATTATTTGACTTCCTATAATCTTTAAAAATTTGTATCATGTTTTTTTGTCTAAGTGATTTATTATGTTTAATTCTAACAAGTTCTTTTAAGGTCTCATCTTGCATCTTTTTTAAAGTATTTTTAAAATCTGAAAGGCTTTTTAAGTTGATAAAGAATCTAATATATTTAAGAATATTTAATATTTCTTCTTGTTTTGAAGCTAGGTTTAATTGACCTATTGCATCTTGAATATGGGATTTTGAGCTTAAGAACAATGATCCCCCTAATGTGCTTTTATAAATATTTTTTATATATTTTTGTCTTTTGATTAATTCCTCAACCGTGTTTATACCTTTTAGATATTCATAAAAATTAATATCAGTAAAATGAGGAATAATCTTAGGTTTACTTTTTTCAAAATTATCTATGATATTTGAATAATTATTCTGATCAATCAAAAAAGAATGAGCGTTGGTGTCAAAAATTATAAATATGTCATTTTCATTAGTATCTTGTTCGATAAAAAGCTTATTATCAAATACTTTTGCTATGGGCGTATCTTTATTTAAGCAACAATGTTTATATTTTTTCCCACTTCCACAAAAACAAGTTTCATTTCTTTTTATTTTCCCCATAATATAATCAATATAAGGGAGTAGCAAAAATAGGTCAAGTCCACATTGAGGTGCTAGACCTACTATACTTATAAAAAAGGGCGTATGCAATACGCCCCTACGCGATTATTCATTCTATGTGAAAAACGCTTCTACCGCGAATACTTCTTCACGCCCTCGACGTAGATATTGCCGCCGCGGCAATCCTGCGCTACGATGGCGGGGAAATCTTTCACGGTCAGCTCGCGGACAGCCTCAGGGCCCAACTCTTCCCAAGCGATAACCTTGGCGGCTGTGATGCTGGAGGCTATTAGCGCGCCCGCGCCGCCTGTGGCAACCATATAAACAGCTTTATGCTTTTTCATCGCCGCAACAACTTCGGGTCCCATTTCGCCCTTTCCGACCATCCCTTTCAAGCCTGCCCCTATGACAATCGGGGAGAACTTGTTCATTCTGCCGGAAGTAGTCGGTCCGGCTGAGTTTATTACCTGACCCGGTTTAGCTGGAGCGGGTCCGACGAAATAGATAATCTGACCGGTTGGGTCGAACGGCATTTTTTCGCCCTTCTCGATAAGGTCAACCATCTTCTTATGGGCAGAATCGCGGCCTGTGTACATAGTGCCGGTAATTAGCACCCGGTCGCCGGCTTTCAGATTTTCTATATCCTTATCTTTCAAAGGCGCAGTTAATTTTATATAATCCATACTTACCTTCCTCAGATAATGGTTGTTAGGTGACGGGCTGAATGACACTGGGTATTAACAGCGACCGGCATACTGGCGATATGACAGGGATGCGTCTCGATATGAACGGCTAAAGCAGTCGTTCTGCCGCCTAATCCCATCGGACCGACGCCGGTATTGTTGATGCGTTCCAGCAGTTCCTCTTCCATTGCGGCATAGTAAGGGTCGGGATGCTTGCTGCCAACCTTGCGGAGAAGAGCATGCTTGGCAATATGCGCGACTTTATCGAACAAGCCGCCGATGCCTACGCCGACAATCAATGGCGGGCAGGGGTTGCCGCCGGCAATCCTGATTGTTTCGACGACGAAATCCTTAACGCCATCTTCGCCATCGCCGGGCTTGAGCATCTTGATACGGCTCATGTTTTCCGAGCCGCCGCCTTTGGTTATTACGGTAAGTTTTACCTTATCGCCGGCAACCAATTTGGTGGAGATTATCGCTGGTGTATTATCGCCGGTGTTTTTGCGGCGAAGCGGGTCTTCCACGACAGATTTTCTGAGATAGCCATCGGTATAGCCCTGACGGACACCCTCATTAATCGCCTCGTTGAAATCACCGTTGAAATGCGCCTCCTGCCCCACATCGGCGAAAACCACGGTATAACCGGTATCCTGACATAAAGGCATCTGATTGTCTTTAGCAATGCCGGCGTTTTTGATGATCTGATTTAAAATTTCCTTGCCAAGCGGAGACTCCTCGGTCTTTTCATACTTTTTGATAGCCGAGAGAACATCATCGCCAAGATAATAATTGGCATCCATGCACATCTTTTTAATTGCGGATGTTATCTCCTTAACATCAATTTCACGCATACACTATCCTTTGATTAGTTCTTTTATTGCAGTAAACATATTTTCACAATCTTCAGCCACCTCTGTCAAACGGCTTGAGCCTATTTGTCCGCCGGAGGTAGCCAGTTTATTTTCATGGTCGATAATCACTTCGGTAGGTCTGGTTGTGATAGCCTGGCCGCCCGCAGTAATAATAGCGGATTGCAATTTGGGATTATTACCGACTGTTACAACCGGGCCTGTCTCGGTAATTCCCTGAACAGATTTTACTATCAGCGGCGCCATATAACCAAAGGCGCCAATCGGCAAACCGCGTCTGTAAACAACCCTGATAAAAGCTCGCAGGTTGTGGTCTACATCAAAAGCCTCGCCTTTTTCCTCGAAATTGGATAAGCTATTAAATTCGGATTCGCTGGCCGATAGAATCAATGCTCTTAGCGAACCGGGTTTTACATCATCAGCATTAACTAAGTCGATACCAGCCATAATGCCGATTATATGCTTTTTGAAATGAATTAATTGCTTTTCATTTTCATCCGGCAAGACAGTTATTGCCATACGCATATAGCCGTTTTTCTCAATTTGGTAAAGATTAAAGACAGTTTCCCAAATAAATTCGCTTGAGAGAACAATTCCAATTCGTTTGGGGATTTTAGTTCGGACTTCCGGCATTATTTCATGTGATTACATTCACAATTATGTGGAAAATGAAACCCGGCGTAAAAATAGACCGGGTTATCATAACCATCATTTAGACAATAGAGACTTTCTTGCGATCGCGTCCAACTCGCTTGAATTCTACAACGCCGTCAGCCGTGGCAAAAAGCGTATTGTCTTTGCCCATGCCAACATTATCGCCGGGATAAATACGGGTGCCTTTCTGCCTGACAATAATCGAACCGGCAGAAACTTGCTGGCCGGCATATCTTTTTACGCCTAACCGCTGGCCATTCGAGTCGCGGCCGTTCCTTGAAGATCCAACACCTTTTTTATGAGCCATCGCTACAATCCTTTCCTAAAAGTTCAAGCTGTTAATTTAATAGAATCGGCTTGAATGTCAAGCTATTTAACCCGCTTTTTCCATTTGAATTATTGATAATGGATTTTCGCGCTTGCCAGGTGCCCCCTACCCGACAGAATTTCCTTGAGTCGTTAGTCCGCCCCGGCGGATTTCCTGACGACATCGGCGTCCTTATGCCAGAAAGCAGTACAGCCGGGCAGGAATCCCCGACTCCAACCTCTTAGCCTGTCAGACGCAATGACTTGACAGCGCTTGAAACTCTATATGTTCCAAAATGAAACACTTGCTATTAAAATATCTGTAAATATTGTCGAGTATTGTATTGATGCATATAATACGCCTATTATAAAACTAACCTGCAAAAAGGAGGGGGTTGTCCATGCAAAGACATTTTTATATCAGTAAGTATCGTGAACCTCCATAGTTAGTATCTTAATAGCCAATATACTAAGATCTCTTGGCTTCGGTTCTTCGATTACCGTGAAATCGCTTCATGTTTAAATCTCTCTTACCTGCAACATACTTCCTTACTCATCCTGGCAATTCTCGAAATATATCGGTTCAAGGTATTGAATCTACACCAGATAATTATCGGGATAATCCCATAGATTTCCCATTTGCAAAAGCAAACAAATCAGGCCATGCGGTCTAAGTGTCAAACAATTATTGGCTTATGGTTTTTGCGTTGGGGCTGATTTGCCTGTAATTCAGGCATCATAATTGCATTAGTAAGAAGTTAATAAAAAAACACACAAGGAGGTGTTTATGAGAATTAACTCAAATGCAGGTATTCTTAACACCCTGCAAAATGCATATAACGCAAAAAGGGAATTATCCTTGTCAATGGAGAAATTGTCGTCGGGGCAAAAAATCAATAAAGCCTCTGATAATCCTTCCGGTCTGGTTATTTCGGAAAAATTAAGAGCCCAAATCGCCGGTGTCGAAAGAGAAATCAATAATATTGATAATACCTATAACAAATTATCCGTTGCTGACAGCAGCCTTGGCTCTATGCAAAACAATCTTCAGGAAATGAGAAGTATGGCAGTAGCGGCGGCTAACGAGGGCGGTAACAGCTCGGAAGCGCAGCAAGCCTATCAGAATAGTATGGATAATGCCGTGCAAAGCTATAATATGATTCTCGAATCGGCATCTTATGGCACACAGAAACTGCTTGATGGCTCTGAGGGTTCAGCGGCTAATATGACAGCCGCTGATAACTACGATGTGTCATCTGCGGAAAAAGCTCAGGAAACAATCAATCTTATTGATGAAAAACTCAACGAATTAAACGATGCCAGGGGCGATATCGGCGCTACTCAAGCGAACGAACTTGATGCGAGACGGAATAGCCTGGAAACCGAACTGGTTAACCTAACCGCCTCGGAATCATCGGTGCGCGATGTTGACATGGCGAAAGAATATGCCAATCTTGTTAATCAGCAAATCAAGCTTGATGCAAGCATGGCGATGCTTGCGCATGAGAACCAAACAGCGAAGAGAATGGTAGACTTATTAAATTGATTTGGAATGAATTGATTTTGCTGCAATCCGAATAAAGTATTTTTGCTTTTGTACGTCCTCCTCCTCAAGAAGGGATGGGTTAAAACGCCTGTCCCTTTTTTTATTTTCCTGCATTATCAGTCCGCCCCGGCGGATTTCCTGACGACAACGGCGACAGTTATCGGTTCAGGGGACTCGACAATATGGACAATTCGGGGAACCCGCTCCAAGACTTTTACTTGACATCATGTATCTAAATGATGTTATAATTAACTTTTAATAGAAAAGGAATTTGGTTGAATTGCCCTAAACGAAAAATTGAAAGCTTAATAAAGCAATTGAGGTAAATAAATTGAGAACTAATGAAAACCTGCAAAACAATTTCTCTGCAGAATCTATGGCGGCTATTAAATATTATGCCTATGCAATAACAGCAGAGGAGGAAGGACGCCGCCAGATAGCGAAATTGTTTAGAGCCATGGCTGAGGCGCAAAAAATTCATGCTATTAATACACTGAAAGCTATTAGCGCGTTGGATGAGTCGGAGAGCAATCTTAGCGCGACAATTGACAGCAAAACCTATGACTATACTCAAAGGTATCCGTCACTTATCGAGCAGTCTAATTTAGATGAAAATCCGGCGGTTTCTTCTTTGTTTCAAATGGCGGTCAAAACTTTAAAAGCGCATATTCGTCTGCTAAATGATGCTTTGAAAAATTTCAAGCGCGTTAAAGACTACGATTACTGGGTATGCAGTATGTGCGGCCTCGTTGAAATGGGTAGTATGCCAGTGTTCTGCAAAGCATGCGGAGCTCCAAGGGAAAAATTTATCCAGGTAACGAATAAAAAAGTAATATAGTAAATAGTATTGTTATGAATACAAAACATGCTAAAATTTTAAGAGATTGGAAAACAATATTACCTTGTGAATAAATATTTTTATCGAATCATATCCAAAGGAGATTTTCATGAAATTAAACACGATATTCGGTGCTAAAAGTACAACTGATATAAAGATTTTCATAGTCTATCAGAATGATGTCGAAAGTAAAGGTCGGTCAAAATATAATCGCTTGCTTAATCGGTTTGGTATAGCCCCGGGATTATTAACCCAATATGGATTTTCCGGCAATAAAGATGAGTTGTTCGAGTTTTATTCTGCGGATAAAGCGAAAAACACGAATACTATCTTTATCGGCATTGGCTCCAAAGAAAAATATGTTCCCGATAACTGCCGTCGCGCAGGAGGGATACTTGCCGGCGTTATCGCAAATCGTAAAATTAATAAGGTGACTGTTATATCAATACCTGAGGATGCGGCAAGCATCGGCGCTTTTATCGAGGGGATTCTCTTGGGCGGTTATTCGTTTGACCGCTTTAAGTCTAAAAAGAATGATGAGCTTACTCTAAAACTTAATCTTGGTGTCGGGCTAAAGAAATATAAAAAAGATATAAACAAATCAAAAGTATTGGCTGAAGCCGTCTATTATGCGCGTGATCTTATCAATACCCCCGCCAATTTCCTTACTCCAGCTGTCTATGCCGGCAAGGCGAAGACATTAGCCGGGAAATACGGTATCAAAACCAGAATATATAGCCCTAAGGAGATAATTAAAATGAAGATGGGGGCTATAATGGGAGTAGCCAAGGGTTCCGAACAGCCGCCGCGCTTAATCACCTGGACCTATAGCGGCGGCAAACGGGGTGAACCGCCTATTGCGCTTGTCGGCAAGGGCGTTACTTTCGATACCGGCGGCATCTCGCTTAAGCCTAGCGATGGCATGATAGATATGAAAAACGATATGGCGGGATCGGCTACTGTTGTTTCGCAGATGATAGTTCTGGGACGGCTTAAGCCGCGAATCAATGTTGTCGGCATTATTCCCGCGGTGGAAAACATGCCCTCCGGCAAAGCCCTAAAACCAAGCGATATTATCACCGCCAGCGATGGCCAGACTATCGAGGTAATGAACACCGATGCCGAGGGGCGTTTAATATTGGCTGATGGCTTATGTTTTGCTCATAAATTCAAACCGAAAGCGATATTCGATATTGCTACGCTCACAGGCGCAGTTAAAATTGCATTGGGCACAAATGCAGCGGGTATACTTGGCACTGATGATAAGTTATTAAAACAGCTTTATGATATCGGCCAGAAAACCGCCGAGAAAACCTGGCAGCTGCCGCTATGGGATGAATATTACGAGCAGATTAAGTCTGAAACTGCCGATATGAAAAACACCGGCGGACGACCGGCGGGCACTATTACTGCCGCCGCTTTTCTATCGAAATTCGTTAAAGGTATTCCTTGGTCCCATATCGATATTGCCGCGGTGGATAATCAGGTGTCATCACATCCCTATCAACCTAAGGGAGCTACCGGATTCGGGGTTCGCCTGCTGGCTGAATTGCTGCTAAGCTGGAAATGAACCTGCTCGCCGGATTGAGCAAAGATTATGCGGTTAGACCATGTGGCTGGCATACGTCCTCGTGCGCCAACTTATGCGGCTGGCAAATGAAAGATATCTCGTGTACCAATTTCGTTTGTGGTTGGCGTACGTCCTCGTGCGCCAACTTATGTGGTTGGCAAATGAAAGGTCTAATAAATGCCGCTGAAATACTTTAACAAGCTATGCAAATTGATTCAATATCAATCCATAAAGGAATTTTGTGGTTGGCGTACGTCCTCGTGCGCCAATTTCGATAAGCTGTATAAATTGATTCGTTATCAATCCATTAAAGAATTCTTAGCCTATTATATCGGCGGCTTATATAATAGAATTTCCAAACATCATATATTTTTAATGGCAAGCGGCTTAGCGTTTTCGATATTTGTATGCATTATGCCGATGGTGTTTATTATCTTTGCTATTTTGGGCATGATACTTGAGAAGCCCACAATCTATGTGGAGATAAGTTCTTTCATTGATAAGATTATGCCTTATGCAAGCCAAGCTGATTTTATTAAGCGTCTGGTATTCAAACTCGCGGATGAGTTCAAGATATATAAAACCGCTGCTGGAATTATCGGGCTTATTGGAATATTAATTGCCTCCAGCGGACTTTTCAGCAGTATGCGGACGATTTTGAATATGATATATAAGGTCAAGCTAAGAGGAAATATCATCACCGGCATCACCGGCAAATTACAGGATATTAGTTTAGTATTTTTAGTATTAATATATTTTCTTTTTTCGATAAGCATCCTGCCAAGTTTCAAAATAGTAAAAGATTTTGCCGACAGGGTGGTTGTATTTCAGATATTCCAGTTTGGCTACATAGAAGATTTAGCTACCGGACTGGCGTCATTTATACTGATATTTGCTGCGTTCCTGACTATATATTCATATATCCCGCGTCTGAAAATCCCTAAGCGGGCGATAATTGTCAGCGCCTTATCGGCGGCGATTCTTTGGGAGCTTGCCAAACAATTATTCGGGTTTTATGTTGCTAATGTGGTAACGTTAAAAAAAATTTATGGCGCCTATGTGCTTATGATTATGGCGGCTTTTTGGGTATATTACACCTCGATGGTGTTCATACTGGGCGCCGAGTTAGGGCAATTATACCGTGAAAGGGCGGCTAAAAGAAAACTAAAACCGCCATCCAACTAAGGGAATATCCCCAAAAAAACAGCAGCAGTAGTAGGGCAGATCGCCGCGGCGACCGATTCCTGCCTATTGAGCTGGGGCGATAATCAACCTTGGTTCATGCAAATACACAGTTACTTAAGGGCAAATCATTCCGAGACTTATCTTTTCGGTGTGCTCATTTTTTCATGAGTCGTCAGGAATCATTTCCTGCCCTGTTTTTTTTGCCCTTTTCGGCGCTGTCAGAAGTTATTTCTGACAGCGCAGGCAATGATTACATTAACTAATCTATAAATATCCTTGACATTATGCTGTCTTTATATTATCTTGATAACAGAAGGTGCTTCACTGTATGTTATTAAGTGCCAACAACTTAAATTAATACGCGAGAGCTGATTCTAAGGAAGTAAAAATGAATAATTCTCGATTTGTCTGGTTTGTTTCACTACTACTTTTTTTGATTGCTTATAATACATCCATCGGCGGCAATGATTTGACAGATATCGATATCCCCGATGAACAATCCCTGTCATTATATTTTGAGCAATACACCCAACCTGAGATATCGTTAGATGGTGATTGTCCCGGAATATTCGACCCCTATTATTCCGTAGCGGTTAATTCAAAACCTATCTCGGTCTTTGCTGGCGATTTTGATAACGATAACGATATCGATATTGCCGTTGCCTGCTATTGGCGAGAATACTGTTCGGTAACCCTTAATAATGGCAATGGCTCTTTTGCCCGCTTCTTTGGACTAGTGACATCATATTATACCGAATGGATAGATGGCGCTGATTTCAATGGCGATGACTATATCGACCTTGTTGTGGCTGATTCTGATGATGACAACGTGGCGATTATGCTCAACAATTGCGACGGCACTTTTGCTTTTAGAACATGGTATTCAGCCGGCGGCAACCCTCGTTCGGTTTGTGCGGCCAAGCTTGATGATGATGAGCATATTGATCTCGTAACCGCTAACTACTGGGATGGTAATATCGCTGTCCTTATTAATAATGGCGATGGGTCATTTGCTTTTCCCGTTCCATTTTCTGCCGGCGGTTATCCTCGTTCGGTATTTGCTGTCGATATAAATGGCGATGAGAGCCTTGATGTTCTTACTGCCAATCTTGATTCCAACAGTGTCTCCATATTAATCAATGATGGTTATGGCAATTTCACTTTAGATGCGATTCATCCCGTAGGCAGCAAACCATTCACTGTTATTGCCGCCGATTTCAACGGTGATGAGGATCCGGATATTGCCGCCTCCAATTCGGGTGATGGAACCGTATCGGTTATTCTAAGCAATGGCTCTGGCGGGTTTAGCTCTCAAAATAGCTATAATGTCGATGGCCATCCAACATCGGTAGCGGCCATTGATATCGACAATGACGGCTATATCGATTTGGCTACCGCCAATAATGATGTTTATTCCTCCTCAATTCTGCTAAATCTTGGCGATGGCACATTTGGCTATCATACCTCATATCCAACCGGGCATGTGCCCTATTGTGTCAAAGCCGCCGATCTTGATGGCGATGACGACCAAGATCTGGTCTTAGCCCAGTTTATGTCCAATTATGTTACAATTCTAAGAAACAAAGATTTATTGCCGTTTGAGGGTTCGATTGCCGGAACTATAACAAACCATTTAGGTGAGCCTGTCGAGGGTGTTTATATTTCACCATCCGGCTATACTGATTTCGATTCGAGCAATGTTGACGGCGAATACATTATTAATGATCTTTGCTGTGATTATTATCGCCTTAATTTCTCGCACCCCGACTATTGCGATACTTTTATCACCGATATCAGAACGCCGGTCGAGGATACGATTTATGTTGATATTGCCCTTGATTTCAGGTCGATAGTCGGCGTTATTGCCGATCAGGATTATCTTCCCCTTGAGGGCGCAATAGCCTATATCCCGGAAGTTGAATTTTCCGATACGACCGACTCTGATGGCATCTATTATTTCGCCGGCATGGGCACTGGTCCATATGTCATAGAGTTTTCACATCCGCATTATAACGATACCTCGGTTGCGGATGTTGCCGTTTCAACCAATGATTCAACTGTTGTTGATATAATCATGTCTCCCAAAGGATTTGTTGAGGGTGCAGTAACCAATGAAACACTTCAGCCGATTGAAAATGTGCTGGTTTTTACATCAGATATGTCTGCTTATGATACTACTGATATTAATGGCGAGTATTCATTAGATTATATTAATGCCGGAAACCATGACATCATTTTTCAAGATACATATTATTATGATACTACAATTGCCGGCATAACCATCATTTCCGGCGATACTACCACGCTTGATATTATCCTCCGCCAGCGTCCCGATATTGAAATTTGGTATGGCAATCATGATAATATGCTGCTAAATGGCCGTCTTGGCGAAATAATCGGTGTGGATGTTTATTTGCAAACTGCCGGCGAGATTCCGCTTAATTCAATCAAGCTGATGCTTGGTATTGACAATCAGTATATCGACAGCTTGCTCAGCGAAACGGAAGGGGACTTTTTCTATCCGTTTACCGGAATGAGTGAAGCGGGTTTTCAGGCTCCTGTTGGTTCGCCGCCAAATATTGCCGGCTGGTCGAGCCAGGAGTTTAATGCCATCAATGACAGCTTGGAGTCGGTCTTAATCAATTTCGATAATCCATCGCTGATGGCAATGTATGTTGTTCGTATTGCCGGCGATACGCTTTTTAACGGAGATACGCTTAGCTGTTTCGGCCCCGGTGTTGATGAACTTGGCGATTTTTCAGTAGCTATTGACAGCGGCGGAGATACTTTATCGATTATTGAGCATTTCAGCCGGCTATATATTCAGGACAGCTATGCGTATTATCCGGGGGATGTCAACATGTATAATGGTTTGTGGCCGCCTATGTTAATAGGCAGTGATGTAACCTACTTTGTGGCATATTTCAAAGGGGGAACTTCTTCTCCGCCATGCCTTCTTGATGGTTTCTGGGCGGCTGCCGATATCAATGGCGACTGCATGATAATAGGCAGTGATGTTATAAGGTTAGTTGCATATTTCAGGGGTGAGGGCAGTGTATCGTTCTGTGGGGATTACCCGCCATTATGGCTTCAGCAGAGCGATATCCCGGATGATGCTCCATTTTCCTGGCCGAATTGCGCTGACATGTCTATAAACGATAGATAATTGCATTAAACCGAATTAATGAAACTGTATAGCATATCACTACTGTCCGGCCTTTTGTCCGCCCAAGGCGGATGCTATGGGATAAAGAAGATAGATTTGTACCTCTGCCGTTACTTTTGTCCGCCTCAGGCGGATGCTATGCGGTATTCTTTGATTGATATTGTCCACTCCAACCTTTTGTCCGCCTTAGGCGGATGCTATAATGATGTCATTCCCACACTGCCCGCGTCATTCCCACACTGCCCGCGTTATTCCCAACACCGTCCGCGTCATTCCCA
>JAGGSN010000026.1 GCA_021159005.1 Candidatus Zixiibacteriota bacterium
GCCCCCCGTCATCAACCCTATTCAAAAAAAATTCAAATGATTTTCAAATCATCATCCTTAAGTGAACAGTATTGGGGCTAGCTGTCAAAGTCGGGTTTTAAAATTCCGGCAGAAAAATCCGCCTATAGTGGATGCTGGCACATGTTAAGATTTGTTAATATTCCCGGATAGAAAAACAGATTGCTTTTTGCATAAGCTCTATAGAAATACTATAAAACCCAACTTGTGAATAATAGTAATTTATCGGAATGGAAAAACCGGCTATTTAAAAAGCGCCTTTATCTTACCCCAGGTATTTAGTTGTATACTAAGAGTACTTACTGTTAAATCGAATCTAATCCGTCCAGCTTGAGCTGTAAAATGAGGAGTCGTTTCTTTGCCATTAACGCGGATAACGATAATATCATCCTCAGCCCAGCCTTCTTTTTGGGAAGTTTCGGGATCATCTTTCTCTATAATAAGACTATACTGGCCGCCATCAGTAAGACATCGAGCTACTTCCTGCACATTAATATAAGCTACAACCGGAAGACCATCATCAATAGGCTCGTTTCTAAAAGAAATTGAACCGTATGGCTCACATGCGGTACCCAAAACCTGCGAAAAAGAAACAACAGTCAGAACTGCTATAAATAAGATAGCCTGAATTAATATTTTTACTTGATTATTGCACATAATTTATCCCTTAGTTCAAAACTATAACCTCTTTAGCTATCCATGTCAAGAATAATTTTGAAATATTTTTACAAGCTCTCCTTATTATTAAATTAAATTATTTAATAGTATAAATGTTCCACTATTATTTTCATATCGACTACAATTCAAATAAGTTCAATTAATAAGTGTACTTTTCAACTCCTTGCAACACATTATATTTAGTATAGTAAAAACTGAAAAATTACAATTTGTTAATTTTATTAGTTAGGGCAAATGATAGATGTTCTAATTCGATGCACATATTCTGATTGCGCAGAATAATATCATCCGGCAATTCCAGATTAACTGGCACAAAATTCATAATGGCTTTAATGCCTGCCTCAACTACATCATTGGCAACAGATTGCGCCGCCTGAATAGGTACTGCAATAATTACCATATCAATATTTTCAGCTATGGCAAGCTTTTTGAAATCCTTGAAATCAGATACAATAATCCCCTTATTATTTGAACCAATCTTACGTTGGTCATTGTCAAAAAGAAGCTTTATATTGAAACCCTGTTTAGCAAACTCCTTATATGAAACCAGAGCCGACCCGATATTTCCAAGACCTATAAGCGCAACATTCCATAATCTGTTTAAACCTAAAATTTCGGCAATCCTGTTGATTAATTCATTAACCGGATAACCCAGACCCCTTGTTCCAAAGCTACCAAAAAATGATAAGTCTTTTCTTACTTGAGCAGGTGTAAGTTTTTCTCTTTTAGCCAGTTCTTTTGATGAAATTGTCTGAATATTTTTGTTTTTGAGAGTTGCTAAAGCTCGGTAATAAATTGACAACCGATAAATCGTAGATTCTGAAACTTTCTTTGTGGTTAACATAAATATCTATTCATAAAACCATTTTTTGTTTGTGAACTGTTTCACATAAAGCAAAATAACAATTAGTTAAGCGTTGTCAAGATAAAAATATTCAAGAGTTTCCCCTTTTTTTCAGAATATAGCAGGTCGGGTTCCGACTCGCCGAAGGCGAGGAAAAACCCGACACCTCTCGCAATCCAGTAGGCTAAAACTACTTGAGGTTTGACATATTTAACTTGCGATTCAAGTCCCAAGTGGACTTAACCTGTTTCTATAATTTCCATTATATTAGCCCTGATTATTCATAAAATCAATTTTGTTATTAGAAATAAGCATTTAATCTCATGGGCAATAATAGGATAAAAACAATATCAGAAACCAATTGAGAATATAGAGCGTTTTTGCGCTGTTAAAAGTTGCCTTGTGTTGTCGGAAGTTGCTCCGATAGCTCTGGCGGAAATGTTTTACAACCGACAGAGAAGACATTCAGCTTTAGGTTATAAATCGCCCGTTGACAAAGTTTCGCTTTGCTATATGTTATTGAAGAACTAAATCGAAAAGACCGGACATTAGTGAAAATAAATATATTTTCCATAGACGAATGCCTTATAATATGTTATAAACTAAGCGGTTGATGCATATTCTTATTTCAGGAAACATTTGTGTGTTGATTAAAAAAAACAGACATTTTAAACCAATTTGTTTAATAATGTGTCTAAAATTACGAATGAGATAATGATGGACAGGCTGGAACGATTTAAAGAAGGCAATGAACAGGCTTTTGGACAGCTTGTCAATCAGTATAAAGAAAGGATTTACCGGGTGGTTTTGCGAATTGTCAGAAATAACGAAGAGGCAAAGGATTTAGCGCAGGAGGCTTTTGTTAAAGCTTATTACAACCGACAGTCTTTCCGCGCCGACTCCGGTTTTTATTCGTGGGTCTATCGTATTGCTGTCAATCTGGCGCTCAATTATGTCAAGCGCAATCGCGACCGTCAGGTGGAATCAATCGATTCTATTGCGCCCTCTAATTTTGCGGTAAGCCAAACGAACGAGCTTGAAAATGCCGAATTGGGCAAGGCGATTAGCGCCGGTGTTGAAAAACTGCCGCCCCGTCAAAAAACAGTTTTCGTCCTGCGTCATTATGAGGAAAAACCCTACTCTGAAATCGCGGAAGTACTATCGATAACTGTGGGCGCCGCCAAAGCAAACTACCATCAAGCCATACAAAAACTTAAAAAATCTTTAAGCTTATATCTCAAGGAAGGGAGGCTGTCGGCATGAAATGTTCAAAGTGCCGAGATTTGCTTGATGATTATATCAGGGGCTGGCTTGATATATCACGGGCTAAGGAAATCGATAATCATCTGGCTGTATGCAGAGAATGCGCCGCAGAATATGAGTCGCATAAAGACCTGCTTTCGATTCTCGAATCAGAGCCGGAACTTGTTATAGAAAGCAGCGAGCTTGCCGATTTCGTACCGGGCATCTGGCAGAAAATTGAAAAGAACAGGAAAATACCGCTATCCGGCTGGCTGTTCAAACTTGTCCCATCTCTGGCAACCGCGCTTCTGTTATCGTTTTTTATCCTTAAACCGCCGGTTGATATTAGCATCAATTGGGGCAGTTATCAAGAAGATACGGAAACATATAGCGACAGTGATTATTTTACGCTCTTAGGTTCGTTGTTATCGGAAAAAGATGTAGAGACATTAGCTCTTTTTGAGAATGAGCTGTATTTTGAAAATCAGTTATATAGCAATAACTATTTGAGCTATTTTGAGTTATTAAGCGACGAGGAATTAGAGTTATTTGAAAATAAATTAAGCAAACTTTTTAATGATGCGGGGTAATTTTATGAGAGCATTAAAATTAATCATGATAGTTTTTATTCTAAGTATGACAGTCAAGGCGTTAAGTCAGCCATATCCTGATGAGTTTTTTGATGGGCCAGTGAAAGGACCCGGACACGAACGAATCAGGGAAAGAATTAAAACTATCAAAATCTGGAAACTAACAGAGGAACTGAACCTGACTGAAGAGCAAGCAGAAAATTTCTTCCCGGCCTACCAAAAACATCAGGGCGAAAGGGAGGGGATTAACGCCGAACGCAAGGAGTTATTGAAGCAGCTCGATGGACAAACAAAGAAAGAAAATGCCGATGATAAGGAAATTATCAGGTTGTTAGACCAGCTTGAAAACCTTAATCGGCAGATGAACGAAAAGCGAATAGAATTCCGCAGGAAGCTTGAAGGCATCCTGACAACCCGTCAGCTTGGACAGCTGGTTATTTTCGAACTGCGTTTTCAGCATCAAATCAGGGAAATCATTAGAGATACTCAAAAAGATATGCGTGATTCCATGAAAAGAAACAGGCGAAACAGATAAAAAAGGAGAAAAAAATGAAAACATTATTCGCCCTCTTGGTTTCGGCAATTTTACTGGCGCCGTCAGTAATACAGGCTCAGCCCTGCCATCTTCTGGCGATGGCTGATGAACTCAATCTTACCGACAATCAAATCGAACAATTAAGCGCAAGCATTATCGCTTTTAAAAAGGAAACGGTTCAGATTAGGGCTGATATGAAAAAAGCCGAAATCGAGCTTCAAGAGATTATGCTGCAAAAGCAAATCAACAAAAAAGCGGCATTAAAAAAGAGCGATGAAATTTCAGCTATGAAAGCTCAAATGAGGAAAAAACAGCTATCTGATAGAATTGATAAGCTTAATATTCTCGATGGTAAACAGCGGGCTGAGGTTCGCAAGATAATGATGCTTAAAGGACACGGTCCAAGAAGAGGTCATGAGCCATTTGAAGGACAATTCAAATATCGCGGCAAAAAACATGGCGAAAGGATGCTTCATAAGAGAGGCATGGACGGCGATGCAGAAATTGATATTATAATCGAGGAAAAATTTGCCGATTTCGACGATGGTGAATAAACTTTAAGCTTAATCTTAGATTACTCTTTTAAAGCCCCGGTATAGTCCGGGGTTTTATCTTTATAGTATTGATTGTCAACCTTGCTGCCGGCTCCGATTTTCCTTATGATTCAAACCCTTTCCGCGCCAATACATCCTTATTATAATAATGTTTAATTTCCAGCATCTCCGAAACCAGATCGGCTTTATCAATCCATTCCTTAGGGCAATAACGTCCGGTAAGGATTAATTCGACCGCGTCAGGTTTGTCATCAAGGATAGCAACAACTTCATCGACGGCAATAAGATTAAAATAGGCGGCCACACAAATCTCATCTAAAATAACAATATCATATTGTTTGCGGACTACCGCATCATACGCCCGCTTTAGCGCCCGATGGGCGATATCACGGTCGCGCTTGGAGGGAGGCTGTTTGCGAAGAACAAATTCATCATCACCGTATTGTTCAACAGTAATCCATTCGCTAAGATATTTTAAGCTTTCCATTTCGCTATACGGATAATTTTTCATAAACATGATTATTAATGTGCTCATCCGGCATCCTGCCGCCCGCACAGCCTGACCTATAGCCGCAGTAGTCTTGCCTTTGCCATTGCCAGTATAAATCTGAATATAGCGGCGGTCGTTGTTATTACGAATATTTGCCATTTCCCTTGCGATTTTTCCAAGATTTATACAATTAACATTAAATTGTATAGCAACAAACATATAGATTCTTCCGATACGATACTATTATAATCATATAAATACAATAATATTTTTTAACGCGGATTATTTCCTTAAATTAAAAAAATAGTTTGACATAGCTAAAATAGGGTTGTATATACCTGCCATTAAAATTCGTAGGAGGGATTTTAACGATAGAATTTCGAGAAATATGGGTTTTTTAATATTTAAGAACGGGGGTTTAGATGTGTAAAAAAGCTGGCAATACTTAATTGGAATTAATATCAGCAGCATTAAATATTAACAAAGCAACAGAATTATGAATTTAATACTTAGAGTTTCACTAAAATTAATTAACGGAGGTTTACTATGACCAAAAAGACAGTCCTGTGCTTACTTCTCATTTTTATGTTGAGCACAACCGCAGGATTTTGTTACAATCAATCTTTCAGGTCAGTTGCTACCGGCAATCTTCTCTATGGAGATTTTGATAATGATTTAGACCCGATTTATATCTGGGACAACAACGGATATAGGGTCTATTCCACATTATCCAATCTTACAAACCACAGCGACGAGTTCTTTTCGAACAATAACAGCGACGTTTATCTGTTTGGAACATCGGGTAATTTTAGTTTGCCTGAAATAAGAGGCTGGGAAAGCAGGTCTATGTTTGTAGTCGAGCTTTCTGATTACCGCGATGACGCAAATTCGGGGCTGGATACCGACTATAACGGTTCAATTGATATTAATGGAACTGGCTATATGTCGGGCGACAGGGTACAGTTGTTCGACAATAACGGCGACAATATTTTCGATACCCGGGCTAATTACCTATCAACCGCGGATAATTACGACATTATTAAAAGCCGTGATTGGACTTTAGTGCATAGCTATAGCCTTGATGAAACTGTTGTAGGCATTAGCTTCAGCCATCTTGGTTATGGCAATAACCTCGTCGAGTCAAATTGTCATAATAGCTTATTCACCTTTAGCAATCCAGCTCATATTTTTTCCTATTCCAATAGGCTGGTGCAATCCAACCTGTCTGGCAGCGATGTTTACGAGACAAGATATGAAACCGGTGATTTTTTAACAACTCATGAAACGCCTGCCAATATTTTCCATCTGGCATTGGAAACGCCGTTTTATATGATACCCAATTCCGAATTCAGATTCGATCTCGCCTACGAAAAACAGACAAACCAATATAATGTTAATGACAATTTCAGTTATTTCCGGGATGTTTCTGCCGGTGGTGTTGTAGATATCACCGATAATAGCGAATCGGTTGAAGTTGATTCATCGCTTGGCGGTTCAATTTTCACACCGGCCGCCCGCTTGACCAAACACTGGAACAAAACCGCCTATAGCTGGTTCGATATTTCTTTTGGGTTCGGTTCATTCGATGCAAACAAAACTTTCTCGGATAGGTATAATTCCGAGACACAAACTCCGTTGGGCGCTAATACTGAAATTACAACGCATGATTATGACGATTTAGTTGATCAATCCGGCGATACCAAGCATAGCAATCTCAGGATAGCCCATAAAACAGTTGTGGATTTTACTGAGAATTTCACTTTTGCCGCCGGCTTTGGTTATAATTACACTTCGAATAAGACTGATTGGGATGCAGATTTTTCCACTACTTATGTCGTCGACTACGATAATGGCGATTCAATTCAAGATTTAAGCGATTATACAACTACTCAGACAAGCTCATGGTCGGGTAATGTTGTTAATAATGCCAAAACTACATACATTACTTTGCCTGTAGCGATGGAATATAAAATGAAACGCTGGACATTCCGCCTTGGAGCCGAACATACAATCTATCGAACAACTACAGATTTAGATAGAAAGGTTGCCAGTTCATCTCCAACAACGACTGTTACTGTTTTTGGCGATAGTTCTGTTGTTACCACAACCAGCGATGATGATTTCACTTCCTGGGGAAATGCCACAGAGGAACAGGACAGCTACACCGATTTTGTTTACGGTTTAGGGTTTAGGGCTAGCAAAAATCTTAATGTTGAGCTTCTGTATTATCTCGGCTCACCTAATACGGATATTCTCAACACTAACTTCTACCGCAACTTGCGGTTATCGTTAACATTGTTGTTTTAGAGGAGATATAACATGAAAAAAATATTGATTTTGCTAATAATTGCGGGATTAATGCTCCTTGCCGTCTTTTCCTGCAATAAAAGGGAAACAAATCCAATCGAGACTAACCCGGATATATCTGATTTTAATCCCGGCGTAAATCCGCTCGGCTATTTCGATATTGTAACCGAACCGACTGGCGGTCCTTTAAGCCGTCCCGAGGGTATGGCGGTTGTCGATTCTGATGCGCCGGAAGCTAAGATAGGTTGTGAATTCGCAACAAGATTAGATTCAGCGACTATAGACAGCGCTTTCAGCTTAGTAAATACCAGCGGCTCTGAGATCGCACTGGTATATGAATTCAACTTTGGACCGCATACGGCTGTTTATATAAGGCCCGCTGCCGACTTGGATTACAATACGACTTATATACTATCAATAAGCGCTGCGCTTCTCAAGAACGAAGCCGGCGATATGCTTGATGTTGACGGCGATGGGGTTGGCGGCGAAACCCCGGATGATAATCTAAGCTGCAGGTTTACAACTCATTTCCAAGGCGATAGCTTCTCCGACAGGGATAATGACGATGTCTATGATGGTCAAGTCGACAGCAATGGCGACCATGTATGGGAAGATGTTAACAGCGAAGGCGAGACTATCGGCGAAACTTTTATCGATGAATCCCCATACAATAATATTTGGGATGATGGCGAAGTTTACGTTGACGATAATAGCAACGGCAGTTATGACGCCGGAGAAAGATACACCGATAATAATTTCGATAGCGCCTACACTGCCAATGCAGAGAATCTCGACGACAGCAACCATAATGATTATGCCGACCTTGGCGAATTCTTTTCTGATGCCGATGGAGACTCTGTTTGGGATGCTGCTGAAAGCTATACCGATTTAAATTTCAACGGCTCATGGGATAATACCGAGCTTCGCTATGACTATAACAGTAATGGCATTTATGATGTTGGGGATGGCGATACATATTTAGATATCGAAACGGAAAATGGCATTTGTGATTACGCTGAACCGTTTGTAAATGCCAACAACGATTCAGTTGCCGGTCCTGCCTATAACGATACGATTAATTATCTGGTTCCTCACTGGAATAACGCCGAATCTGTTTCGGGTGGTTATGACTATAACAACAATGGCGAATATGATGCCGGTACGTTTTTAATTCCTGATGGCGCTGAAGCTTGGAATCCAATGTCAGTTGATTCAAGGTTGGTATATTATAACGGAAACTGGGTAAGCAGACGTTTCTGCGGCTTTGCTGAAGAGTTTACAGATGCCAATAACGATTCAATATGGAATCCGGCTGATGAGTTTATAGACATTATCAGCAATGGTGTCTGGGATGCGGCGCCGGAAGTTTTAACAACTGATGTAAACGGCGATGGGATGTATGACACTGCTTATGCGGGTATACCGGTTCCTCAAACTGATGACGACATCCCTCCGGCGATAATCCGCAATGCATACTATCTTATTGGCGATAATGAGGTCAGTACTAAATGGCTGGATGTTTCTATCGCTATCGACATCGCTGATTCGGCTTATGATGCCGCCGGTAATCGAATTCAACAAGCATTGCCGTCAGCGGCGTTTGATGCGACCAATGTTATCCTTCGCGATGACGCCGCCAAAGTGCCGGTTGAATGCGCTATATCGTATGATAATGTTGCTGCAAGCACGACATATCTAAGACTTTTGATTAATCCCACCGGTAATCTGGCGGCTGGCAAAGCATATGAAATAGTCCTGAAAGCTCAGTCGATTACTGATGCTGAAGGCAACAAACTTCTTAATACAAGCGATATTACTTACATATTCACCACTACCAACAGCACATCTGATGGCAATACCGTAGTTGATGACATTACTCCGCCAACAGAAACTTTTACGGATAATGGCCCGACTTTTACAATCGAATTTTCCGAGGAGATTGATGTTGCGACAATAAGCGCCGCTACTATCGCAGTAACTTATCAGGGTGATCCCAATTCCGGTCGTTTTGTTATCGGTACCGTCGAAAACGGCAGTTCGCCGACAGGCTTGGCTACAACAGTAACTTTCTACCCCAATAATTCTGCCTGGAACAGCGGAGAGATAACAGTCAGATCGCCAATCAGAGATTTGGCTGGAAATATAAAGGGTAACGATACTGATTATAATTGGTTCTAATAGTAAATACTCTTCGATAAGAATTCAGGGGTGTTCGCTTTAGCGGATGCCCCTGTTTTTTTGTATATGGAATTCTGTTAAATCATTCTGGCTGCCAAGCGGTGCTTGGCAGCCAAAGCAAGAACATACCTCTGAACCCTCTCAAGAGAAGAATAAGAACTCGCAGGGGCGTATTATAGTATTATAATATATCCCTACGAGCCGGGATAAATATTTTAATCATTATGAGAATATAATCTCAGACACTACTGTCCGGCTTTTTCCATAGAGTTCTTTAAATATTATCCAACAAGCGAAACTTGCTTGATTCGCAGCCCATAGAACAACAAGACATTGGAAAACTCCAGCAAACATCGCTATTCTACTTTTTGCTTTGCATAATATTTCATGCCTGTCCGCCGACAGGCGGGCGCCGGCAGGCAGGAGGTATCGGCATGACCAATCTCT
>JAGGSN010000027.1 GCA_021159005.1 Candidatus Zixiibacteriota bacterium
GAATGACATCATTATAGCATCCGCCTAAGGCGGATAAAAGGCCGGACAGTAGTGAAAAAATATAGAATTAAAAATTCCTATAAATTCAAAAGGGGAATTTTATTTAAAAACTCAAAAACAAATAGCAAATAAATATAAAAGTATTGAAGAAATAAAATCAACAATTAACCGAGAATTGAATAAAATTACAGATATAGAAATCGAATTTGAATAGCCCAAAACTCACCATTCAATCTTGTCAATCAATACACCTACCGCAGTATCGCCATCTTGCGGGTTAAGCATCCCTCCGGCGCGCGGAGTTGATAGAAATACAACCCGGACGGCAGTTCATTGCCGTTATTATCGATTCCGTTCCAGTCAATCGAATAGCGGCCAGGTTTCGCATCAGGGATGGAAATATAATATGCCCTCTGGCCAAGTATATTGGCTATTTCAAGAATCACATCTCCCGGTTTGGAGATTTCGCAGCTTATAATAGTAGAGCTGTTAAAAGGATTGGGATAGTTCTGGTTAAGAGCAAATTCATCCGGCAATTTCGCAATATAGTCGATACTGTTTACTTCTCTTGAATGCAAGACTATCTGCTGGTCTGCTCCGTTAACATAAGTACCCTGCAAGCCAGCCCAATATAGCGTAACATGCCTGGTCCACATATCCGGCGCAGTCCAGATAAATGTTCCCGAATCGGTATCTGTAGATACCCAGTGAATGCCGTTGTTTTCATTAGCAGCCGTATAAGTTTCGGTGTTATCGCCGGCAGTTATAACTCCGGCAATGCTAGAATCGCTGTCAATCCTGATTGAGCAATTGAATTGACTGATAGCCAACCCGCCGTCATGGCGCACTGTAATTGTGTATTGTTCTCCGGGAGCAAATACTTCCGGAAAGCCTGTAATATCGCAAGTGGGGGAAAAATTATTGAGGTCATGACAGGAACTAGAGCAGGTGCCGTTCGATGATGGCGCGCCTGAATAACCGGTATAATAACTATGGGCAAATAGTAAACCTGAATAAACAAGTAATGATATACAAACTATGTAAAATTTTCTCATAACCGCCTCTTGTTCTGAGGGTGAATTTATTAATATATCTTTATATTACATCGACATCATAAATCGATATTTAAATAGAAAAATGTTGATAGTTTCTATGTTTTATTGTAATAAATGCAGCAACGACATATAATGAGTTGCCTTGTTATAGGTAATAAAGGTTATGCGAATAGATAATCTAAACATGGAGTAAATATGCCAGCTAAAAAAACAGCCAAAAAGACAACAAAAAAAGCTGCTGTCAAAAAAGCAAAAAAGCCAGCCGCTGCTAAAAGTAAACCTGAAAAAACTGTTAAAAAAGAATTAATCGATTGCCAGCATTGCGAAGGAACCGGCAAGTGTTCGGCAGGAAAGCCATTTAGTAAAAGCCGCGCTCAAGGTGTATTCAAGGATGAATTACTGGTCAGTTGTCCGGAATGCCTTATAGCGGCTGGGAAATCGCCCAAATCGAAGAAGATGGTTAAATGCCGTATCTGCCAAGGCTCCGGTAAAGTGGAAAAATAGGGCTGAAAGGATTAAGCGCTTTCGGGCTTCAGCCGCTATAAAGTTTACAATAAATTATCGTTTATAGTTATCTTAGAAATGTTGTCAGGAAAGGGTTCCTGACAAAGCGGGGAAGGTATCTCATAATATCTTAAAATTAGGGTGATATATACCGGCGTGCATAGGGACGTATTTTATTCCCCTCTTGAGAGAAGTTAGGGGTGTGTATATATACCGGCGCGCGTAGGGGCGTATTGCATACGCCCATTCTTGCTGCCAAACAGCGCTTGGCAACAAGAGTGTTTTGCTGCTTTATCAGCAATCTCAGTAGGGGGCATCCGCTTGAGGCAAACGCCCCTACAGGTAGTCTATAGGTCAAGTCATCTAAGACGGACTCACTCGGAACCCAGCCTGCAATTGAATAGAAAATTGGAGAAAATTCTCATCCATCAAAACAGGAGTTTCCCCGAAAATTCCGGTAAAATCTTTATAGTATAGTATGTTTCATAGGGTTAACATTTTCAATAAGTGGAAATCATAGTTTTTGAAAAAACGGGGAAACTTTTAGCGATTTCTAGTAGGTCAGGTTCCGACCGGAGGGAGAAACCCGACAATTTGACTTTGATATGCTATTTGCTAAGGAAAGATATTTATATAACTGCGAGAAGTGTCGGGTTTCTCCTCGCCTTCGGCGAGTCGGAGCCCGACCTGCTATGTACAATGTCAAACCTTTTCTCAAATTTTTACTTATTTTAACAT
>JAGGSN010000028.1 GCA_021159005.1 Candidatus Zixiibacteriota bacterium
ATTGATTCCACCGGCAATGATAATGATGGGACTTCACAGGGTTCAATGACCTCTGAAGATTTAGTTGATGGTAAAATTGGAAAGGCTTTAGATTTTGATGGAAGTAATAACAGTATAAGAAGGGCCGGCTTATCACTATCCACCAGAGGAAGTTTTACGCTGGAAGCAATTGTAAAATTATCTCAGTCTGGAGTTAAACAGCGACTTGTTACGCTTGAGGATGCGACAGCACCTGATAACGGACCTCAGTTTTTCATCAGAATAGATACTAGTAACTTTGCTCAAGTTTTTAGCAGAGGACACGAAAATGATACTTTTGCAATAGTAACAGATGATGTTGATCTTAATGATGCCACATATCATTTTATTGCCGGAACAATCAATGGGGATATTGGAAAAGCTGAATTATTTGTTGCAGGTGTTTCGCAAGGTTCTGTTACACAAAGTCAGTTTACATCAGACACAATGCCTGATATTGTGTTAGGTAGCTTTTTAGGAGATCTAAATGAACAGTTCTTGAAGGGGGTTATTGATGAAGTCCGTATTTCAAATATAATTCGTTCTGCCGAATGGATCAAAGCATCCCGCAACAACCAATTTTCGCCTGGTACCTTTGTTATTGAGGGGACGCCCGCAACCCCTGGTGGGGCAGCACCAACAAGCATATTTTACGGTCCTCTGGTAGGGCCTTTTGGAGGACCAATATAAATGATACCTTATCTTGGAAATTTTAAAGAAGACGAGACTGTATACGTAATGTTCAATACTTTTTCGTCTGATGACCCAAGTGCATCATGCACGATAACGAACTTTGCTAACACCGATGTCCATATCCATAAAGACGATGGCCTGACTCAAAGGAATAACGCAGCCGGAATCACTGTCAGCATTGACTTCGATGGGATTACCGGGTCTCACCTTATCAAGATAGATACTTCCGATGACACAGTGGCTGGATTCTGGGTAACTGGGAAAGATTATTTTGTAAGGATTGAGGGAACAACTGTAGACGGAGCGACCATAAATGCTATGGTTGGGCACTTCTCTATAGAAAATAGATTCAATGAAGTTGACCTGACTCATATCCTCGGAACTGCGCTCACCGAATCAGTCGGCGGGTATCTTGCCGCTGCATTTAAGAAATTATTTGATGTTGCCACTCCTCTTCTTGTGGCTTCTGACGCTATGAGGGGGACGGATAATGCGGCACTTGCTTCTGGTGTTCAGTTATCGGCTCAAGGTAAACTCGATGTTAATGCCGAGTGTGATGCGTCCTTAACTGATATTCATCTCGATCACTTATTCGCAACCGACTATGACCCCGTGAGTAAACCAGGTGTTGGGAC
>JAGGSN010000029.1 GCA_021159005.1 Candidatus Zixiibacteriota bacterium
CCATACAATAGCACCAAGGGGATGCCTATCCAGCCAGCCGGCGCAACGGGTGTGAAGGGCACGGTGGAAATCGAGCCTGAATATGTCGAGGGCTTGCAGGATGTCGAGGAATTTTCTCATATAATATTGCTTTATCATTTCCACTTATCGAAAGGCTATTCCCTGAAAGTAACGCCGTTTTTAGACCACGACCTGCATGGCGTATTTGCTACCAGAGCGCCCAAACGACCCAACTCTATCGGGCTGTCTATTGTAAAGCTCATAGATATCGAGGACAATATCCTTCATGTTGAGGATGTCGATATTATAGATGGCACGCCGCTGCTTGATATTAAACCTTATGTGCCTGTTTTCGATTATAGAAAAACAGAAAAAGTCGGCTGGCTTACCGAGGTTATGCTAAAGTCAATGACTGCTAAAGCGGACGAGAGGTTTGAATAATTCAATATTAATAGGAATAATCCTCATTATATCATAAAAGGAAAAAATATGTCAAAACGAATCAGACCCGTAGCTATATGCGTTATCCGCTATAATAATAAGATTTTAGTATTCGAGGGAGAAGACCCCGTTAAAGGTGAAACTTTCTACAGACCTCTGGGGGGAAGCGTCGAGTTTGGCGAATACAGCCATCAAGCGGTTGCCCGTGAATTCCTCGAGGAGATTAACGCTGAAATCACCGACATAAAACTATTGGATACCTTAGAGAACATATTCAACTACCGCGGCGAACAACTGCATGAGATAATATTTGTCTATGAGGGCAAGCTTGCTGATAATTCGATATATGAAAAGGAATCATTTACAGGTTATGAAGACGATGGCTCATCGTTTAAAACGCTCTGGATGCCTTTGGATTATTTTGTAAATAAAAAAGCGCCATTATATCCGACTGGCTTACTGGAGCTATTGCTGAAAACAGTTTAGTAAGGCAGGGCCGGAGTTTTCCCGCCAACAGCGGGCAGGCTTGATTCCTGCCTATGTTATTTATGTGGCTGGTGTACGTCCTCGCGCAGTATGTGGCTGGTGTACGTCCTCGTGCGCCGGCATTGTTGACAAAGTCCGCCCCATTTAATAGTCGGGGCTTTCCAGCCTTGATTATTTACATGGCGTTGAAATAAATTGCAATACTATTTTTTGTCAACAACCTGGCAGATTTGGAAAGACTTGCCTATTAATCTTTATGTGTGATATAGAATCTTGAAAGAAGCTCCTTGAAATTAAAGTATTGCTATTTTTTACCGAATTTTTTACAATAATATAATGAGTTCTGAATAATAAGTAAAAACATAAAGTATCAAACAAAGTGAGGTTGTTATGAAAATCAAAAAGTGGCTGGTACTGCTTGCGGGCGTTCTTTTAGTGCTTAATTTTGCCTGCAGCAGCGATGATGATGAAACGCTGGATCCAAGGTATCCAACCGAGAGAAACTCGGTTAGCGGTGTAACGGATAGTCTTGGCGAAGTCCAATTGAATTTGACTACGCATGTCGTATCGGTTGCTGTAGCTGATACTGCTGATGATGGCTTAAGCGATATTAATGTTACTGCCTATCTGTTTGAAGATTATCTGTTTGTGTTTGCCAGCGATACAAACAGTGAATACTATCCGAATTTTACGTTTATGCCGTACGAGCTTATGCAAGCTAAGCCGAGCGGAACGTTTTTCCCGCGTCCGGCTGTGGTTCAATCGCCTCAGGAGTCTCAGTCTGTTGAGGTCGAAGTCAATTTGATTCTGTATCCGGTTGAACAGGATTTTTATCCGTTTGAAGCTGATCCTCAATACATTGATTTGATTTTCTCTGATGGTTGGCTTACTCTTCATTCTGCTCAGGGCTTGTTAAGCGATGTTTACCAACTAGCCGATACAAGCGCTTTGGATGGCGGCATGTTAATTTATCTTGCCGATGATGTAGCTGATTCTACCGAGTCGGATGTGCAAACCGCAGTTGTGACAATGGATATGATATCGAATTATAATGAATTTGCCAGCTTGATGGGCTGGGCGTTCAATATTACCGGTACGGATAGTTTGACCTATAATTATATTTCCTATGGCAGTCTTATATTGCCGGTAATATATATAGATGGTATTACTATCAGCCGGGGAGATTTCTGGGCTCAGTTTACTCTTACTTGGGGGGAAAACCCTCGTGATATTGATTCGCACCTTTGGACTCCTGAAATTGAAAGCCGCTCTTATCATGTCTACTACGCAAGCAGAGGAGATACAAATTCGGCTCCGTATGCAGACCTTGATTATGACGATGTAACCAGCTACGGACCTGAACATATGACTATCCACCAGGCTTTCCCGGGAACATATACCTATGCCGTGTACCATTATGCGGGAACCGGCACTATTGCCACCTCAGAAGCGCAGGTACATATTTTTGAACCTGATGGAGATGTTAGAATTATGTCGGTACCTGCTGGCGATACTCTGGTAGGGGATCATTGGTGGTGGCGCGTTTGCGAAATCGATGGAACAACAGGAGCCATAACGGTTATCGACTCGCTGACAGCGGGTTCGCCTTTACTATCTTCTGCTATGCCGGAAAAACTTCCAGAAAATAAATAGCGAATCAAATAAAAAGATATTTTCTAAAGCTCCGGAGATAGTAATTTCCGGAGCTTCTTTATTTTCATGGCAGGCGCATGTCCTCGTACACCGGTGTTGTTTCGTGCTGTCGGAATTTACTTCCGACAGCTCGGGCAAAAAAACCGCCTATGGTGTATGTTATTATAATAGAATCTATGAATAATCCAGGCTATGAGGAAAGCTATATTGTGAAAAATATCTCAAAATAATGCTTGACTGAATATTGATTATTATTTATCTATGGCAAGTTTGAATGGCGGATGTATGGATAAAGAAAAATATACGGCATACCGCCAATTAGCTTTAGCTACAACTATCCCGGTAATATTAGTGGTAGCGCCGTTAATAGGCTACTATGCTGGAGTATGGGTTGATGGCAAGTTAGGCACAAGCAAGATTTTTATGGCTGTCGGCTTAGGGTTGGGAATCGCAGCCGCAGCGAAAGAAATATACAATCTAATAAAGAAAAGCGCTGGGAATAATAAATGAATCTCGAATTGATTAATCGCATTATAAAAACTTCCGTTATCCTATCTGCTTTTCTTTTTCCGTTTTTATCTGTTTATGTAAGCACAGCGTTTGCAGTCGCCTACTTTTTAGGATGCCTTTGGGCTTGCCTGAATCTTTTCTCTATCAAATTCCTTATCGTACAGATTATTACGCCAAATCCCAGAAGCAAACTTTTTATCGTTTTGTTTATATTGTTAAAATTTCCCCTGATTTATTTTTTGGGATATTTACTTGTTGTCTGGAGCTATACGCCGATATATGGCCTGCTCATCGGCTTCTCATCATTATTAGCGGTAACGGTTTTAAAAGCTGTGAGCCGGTCTATGCTTCAGAGTAAAAAAATACAGGTGAAAGCATTATGATAGAAAAAACATTGATTTATCTGAATACCGCAGTTGTAAGAACTGCCGAGCATGCTAATGAGGCGGCCGAACATGCGGCGGATACTGCTTATACAATTGCCGGTCATGCCGCCGATACTCTTCATGTTGTCGCTGGTCATGCCGCAGAGGCAGCAGCGCATGGTGGGCATGGAGGTCAGCCCGAATTACCAAACTGGCTTGAACTTGCGAATATTTTATTTCCGGGTTCTATTACTGATTTTCTTATGCAATGGCATGTTCCGATATTTTCGTTATTCGCAACTTTGTTTTTATCATTTTTCTGCATAATAGCTTATAGAAAGAGAACGCTTATTCCGGGCAAACTGCAGAACTTTATCGAATATGTAGTTGAATCTCTATCAAATATGGTTATCGGCATTATAGGCGAATCAGGCAGAAGATATATCCCGTTTTTGGGGACTTTATTTATTTATATTTTCGCCATGAACATACTTGGCTTGTTTCCCGGCATGTTTTCATCCACTTCGAAGCTGAATACGACTCTGGCGCTGGCGATTTGCGTGTTTCTTTTCGTTCAGTTCGAGGGAATACGAGTTCAGGGATTTTTTGGCTATTTTTATCATTTCATGGGTTCACCCAAATCGGTTGTGGAATGGTGTCTCGTGCCGCTGAATTTCCCGATTCATATAATAGGCGAGCTGGCTAAGCCAATCTCGCTGTCTTTGCGTCTTTTCGGCAATATTTCCGGCGAGGATATGCTGTTAGCGATTTTCGTTGGCTTGGGCATTGCTATTACGATGGCGTTAAACGCTCCAGCCTGGGTACCGGGATTGCCGCTGCAATTGCCATTTATCTTTTTAGCGCTGCTGACAAGTTTTGTGCAGGCGCTGGTGTTTACATTATTGTCAACAATTTATTTTTCACTCATGACTACTCATGAGGAGGAAGAACATCATTAATAATTTTAATAAAATCAATAAAAGGAGGAACTGTGGGCGCTGAATTATTATTGCCTTTAACAGTTGCTATTGCCGCTGTAGGTTCAGGTTTAGGACTTGGTAAAGCAGTCGGTTCTGCTATGGATGCTATGGGTCGTCAGCCGGAGGCTGCGGGCAAGATTCAAACAGGAATGATTATTGGTGCGGCTTTTATCGAGGCTTTGACTATTTACGCTTTGGTAGCGGTCATCCTTCTGAAATAAATTAAGATTTATCCGGAAATATTGATAGTATTTCCGCGGGAGGATATATGGGAGAAATCTTAAGTTCGCTCGGTATCAAAGGTGCTGAGCTTCTTACTCAGATAATTGGTTTTCTAATTGCCTGGTGGATATTATGGAAATTCGCCTGGAAGCCGCTTAGCGGTATGCTTGAACAGCGGCGTGAAAAAATCAAATCAGATCTGGAATCGGCCGAGCAAACCAAACAGCAGGCGGCTGATGAACTCGCTGAGTATCAATCTAAGCTCAAAGACATTGACGCTGAAGCTCGAATTAAAATCCAGGAATCAATCGCTGAGGGCAATAAGGTTGCCGCTGAAATCAGAGAAGAAGCCCGAAACGAATCCAAAGAGATTATCAGCAAAGCCCGCGAGGAATTATCTCGCGATATTGCCAAAGCTAAGATTGAACTTCGCGATGATATGGTAAAAATGGCAGTTTACGCCACTGAAAAGATGATTTCAGAGAAGCTTGATGACGATAAGCATCGCCAAATGTTTAACGGCTTTATGGATGAGGTGGAGAGTATCAAATGAAAGAAACGCGGGTAGCGCGAAGATACGCTCTGGCTTTATTTAAAACTTCCTTAGATGGCGGTAATCTTGATATTGTTGCTTCCGATATTCAACAAATTCGCTCTTTAACTGCTAAGGACAAGAATTTTTTGAACTTCCTTGAAGCTCCTCAGATTACTACCGAACACAAAATTAAAGTATTGCGTGAAACCTTTACAACCAGGCTTGCGCAGCGTCTTCTTTTATTCTTAGAACTCCTCTTAAAAAAACATCGAACAAACCTATTGCCTGTTATTGCCGATGAATTCGAAAAACTCATGGAAGAACATCTGGGGCTGATAAAGGCGAAGGTGTTTACCGCTACGTACTTAAGCGATGATTTAAAGGATAGGCTGGTAGAAAAACTGGAAGCGTATTCCGGTAAAAAAATCGAAATTATCCACAAAATTGATGAATCGATTATTGGCGGAATTATCGTATTCCTTCATAATCAAGTTATTGATAGATCAATAAAACATCAAATTGATGTTTTGAAGCAAAACCTTTTAAAAGTTAAGGTTTATTAATAGAGGTGCGTTATGGCTTTCCGACCTGAAGAAGTTAGCTCAATATTACAAAAAGAGATTGAGAAATACCAAACAAAAATCGAGATGGAATCGGTCGGCACTATCCTTCAGGTTGGGGATGGTATTGCCCGTATCTGGGGTCTTGATGATGTGATGATGTCCGAGCTTATAAAGTTTCCCGGCGACATCCTCGGCCTAGTCTTAAACCTTGAGGAAGACTCGGTATCGGCCGCTATTTTTGGCCCCGATACGAATATCAAGGAAGGCGACACTGTCAGACGTACTGGGGCGGTAGCCCGCGTGCCCGTTGGCGATGCTCTTGTTGGCAGGGTTGTTACACCGCTTGGCCAACCAATCGACGGCAAGGGACCGATTGTTACCGATGACTACAGGCCGCTCGAGTTTCTTGCTCCAAACGTGGTAGACCGTCAACCGGTAAAAGAACCGGTGCAAACCGGACTAAAATCGATTGACTCAATGATTCCGTTAGGCCGCGGCCAGCGCGAACTTATCATAGGCGACCGTCAAACAGGCAAAACGGCTCTGGCTATCGACACAATTATTAACCAGCGCGATTCTGATATCTACTGTTTCTATGTTGCTATCGGACAAAAATCCTCGACCGTTGCAAAAGTTGTTAAGATATTAGAGGATTACGGGGCTATGGAATATACAACCGTTATTTGCGCCTCAGCCACCGACCCGGCGCCGATGCAGTACGTCGCTCCGTTTGCCGGCTGCGCTATGGGCGAACATCTGATGTTTAATGGCAAACATGCTTTATGTATATACGATGATTTATCCAAACATGCTCAGGCATATCGCCAGTTGTCGCTTTTGGTTCGCCGTCCTCCGGGACGCGAGGCTTATCCGGGCGATGTGTTCTATCTGCATTCGCGTTTGCTGGAAAGAGCGGCCAAGCTCAATAATGAAAAAGGCGGCGGTTCGCTGACAGCTCTGCCTGTTATCGAGACTCAAGCCGGCGACGTGTCTGCATATATTCCAACAAATGTGATTTCAATTACTGACGGCCAGATATTCTTGGAATCAGAGCTTTTCTATGCCGGTTTACGGCCTGCTATTAATGTAGGTATATCCGTCTCGCGTGTTGGCGGCAATGCCCAGACTAAAGCTTATAGGAAAGTTGCCGGTTCGCTTCGTTTAGACTTGGCTCAATATCGTGAATTGGCGGCTTTTGCCCAATTCGGTTCCGACCTCGATGAAGCTACTATCAAACAACTGACGCGCGGTAAAGTATCCGAGGAAATTCTAAAGCAAGGTCAGTATCTGCCCGTATCGATGGAAAAACAGGTGATGATTCTATGGATGGTAGCTAATGCCTACGTTGATGATGTTCCAATCGATAAGATCAATCAGTTTGAGGAAGAATATCACGCTTTCATGGAAAAAGAATTTCCCGATGTGGGCCATCAGATTAAAAACAAGAAAGACCTTGACGACGGGATAATTGCCAAACTTAAAGAAAGTGCGGAGAAATTCAAAAACGAGTTTAAGACAAAGCTTTAGGCGATGCTTGTAATGTTATAAACATCAAGCTATTAAATAGGGATAACGAGTTTTGGCATCACTTCGAGATATTAAAAGACGAATAGTATCTGTTGAATCTACTCAGCAGATAACCAAAGCGATGGAGATGGTTGCCGCCGCCAAGCTTCGGCGAGCGCAAATGCGGGTGGAATCTTCCAGACCTTACGGCCGTAAGATGCAGCAGATGCTTGAATCATTAGCCGGTGCGGCTTCAGGTCTAAATCATCCGCTTTTTGAGGAACGCAAGATTGCTTCAACATTGTTAGTAGTTATTGCCGCCGACCGCGGGTTGTGCGGGTCATACAACTCAAATATAATGCGCGCGGCAATGCAGTACCTTAAAGAATCTCCTAAAGACTCAATAAAATTGGGTCTTGTCGGCAAAAAAAGCTGCGATTTCTTTAAGAAAAAACCATTTCCAATCGCATTTACGATACCCCAAACCGGCGGTAAAGCAGATATGACAATGGTCCGCAGTCTGGCGAATGATATAACGGGAAGTTTTGAAAACGGTGATGTTGATGAGGTACGCTTGCTCTATACTCAATTTATCTCGATGACCAAGCACAAGTTGACTGTTGATAAATTTTTGCCAATCGAGAAACCCGCAGGTTCGGATGAAACCGTACAAACTAATTATATTTTTGAACCATCGGCTGAAGAGATATTCACCAGCTTGGTTCCAAGATATTGCGTAACTAAAATCTTAACTGCTTTGCTTGAATCATTTGCTTCCGAATTCGGTTCGAGAATGATTTCAATGAGCAATGCCTCTAAAAATGCCAAGGAAATGATAGAGCACCTCACACTTGTACGCAACAAGGCGCGGCAGGCTTCGATAACCTCCGAGCTTCTTGATATTGTTGGCGGTGCTGAGGCTTTGAAATAATAAATAGATTGTTTTGTGATTGAATGATGGATAATGTAAAATATCCCAGGTTTAGATAAAGCTGAGTTTTAAATACAAAGGGTTAGTAATGGAAGAACAAAATATCGGCAAGATTGTTCAGGTTATAGGGCCTACGGTTGACTGTGAGTTTCCCTCCGATAAATTACCCAATATTTTAAATGCTATTAAAATTGAGGATGCGGAGAAAAATATCGATCTCACGGTTGAAGTAGCTGCACATATTGGCGAAAACATGGTGCGATGCATATCTATGGCATCTACTGATGGTTTAGTTAGAGGTATGCAGGTAATTGATACCGGCAACCCTATTTCGGTTCCGGTTGGCGAGGCAACACTCGGACGCGTATTCGATTTGCTCGGTAATCCAATCGATGAGCTTGGCGATGTCAAAGCGGAAACATATTATCCGATACACCGTCAGCCGCCGCCGTTTAGTGAACAGCAGACCAAAGCGGAGTTTTTTGAAACAGGCATTAAGGTTATCGACTTGCTCGAACCGTATGTTAAAGGCGGCAAGGTTGGTATGTTTGGCGGCGCCGGCGTTGGCAAAACCGTTATCATTATGGAGTTAATTCATAATATAGCCAAAGTGCATGGCGGTTATTCGGTTTTCTGCGGTGTTGGCGAACGTACTCGTGAGGGCAACGACCTCTGGCTGGAGATGAAAGAATCCGGCGTTATAGATAAAACCTGCATGGTTTTTGGCCAGATGAATCAGCCGCCGGGAGCGCGTTTAAGAGTAGGGCTTTCCGGCTTAACCATAGCCGAATATTTCCGCGACCAGGGCATAGATACATTAGTATTTATCGATAATATTTTCCGTTTCGTGCAGGCAGGCTCTGAGGTATCGGCACTTCTTGGCAGGATGCCGTCGGCGGTGGGTTATCAGCCGACACTGGCCACCGAGATGGGCTTCCTTCAGGAGAGAATCACCTCGACCAAAACCGGTTCTATTACCTCGGTGCAGGCTATTTATGTGCCGGCGGACGATTTAACAGACCCCGCACCGGCGACTACATTTGCGCACCTTGATGCTACCAGCGTGCTTTCACGACAAATCGCCGAGCTGGGTATTTATCCGGCAGTCGACCCGCTCGACTCGACCTCGCGTATTCTCGACCCCAATGTTGTAGGTCAGGAACATTACGATCTTGCTCGTCAGGTGCAGACAATCCTGCAAAGATATAAAAGCCTTCAGGATATTATCGCCATTCTGGGCATTGAGGAGCTTTCAGATGAGGACAAGGTCATCGTTGGTCGCGCCAGACGCATCCAGAAGTTTTTATCTCAGCCGTTTTTTGTGGCTGAGGCGTTTACCGGCAGACCGGGCAAGTATGTCAAAATTGAGGATACAATTAGGGGTTTCAAGGAAGTCATTGAGGGCAAATATGATGATATTCCCGAGCAGGCATTTTATATGGTTGGCGGTATTGAAGAGGTGCTGGAGAATGCAGAGAAGCTGAAATCAGGAGCATAGATGTTCAAACTAACAGCAGTAACACCTGAAAAAGTTGTTTTCGAGCAGGATGCGGCATCAATTATCGCGCCCGGCTCGGAGGGTTATCTCGGCATATTATCAAATCATGCGCCGCTGATTACGCCATTAATGCCAGGCAGACTTCAGATAAAAGATGCTGATAACAAGGAATCGGAGATGTTTATCTCCGGTGGATTTCTTGAGGTATCGAACAATGTGGCAACGATTTTAGCGGATGCAATCGAAAATCCCGAAGATATCGATATCGATAGAGCTAAAGCCGCTGAAAAAAGAGCAAGGGAAAGGCTTACTCACAGAGCCGAATCTGATATAGACACAGCCCGCGCGGAAGTTGCTCTTAAAAGAGCGCTTTGGCGTCAAAAAATGTATCATTTCTAATTGCTGATTAAAATAGATTGTAAATTAATGACCCGTTATTATTCATAGCGGGTTATTTTTATATCCTATATTTTGCAATTGGTTTTTCAACAAAAAGTCTATTTTAATATACTTCAGCGCGTAGGGGCGTATTGCATGCGTCCTTTTAGCTGTGCAGACATAAGTTTTTCTTATGCCTGCAATTGTCGGAAGCAACTTCCGACAACACTTAGCGGACGTCCTCATATGTCAAATGGGAATAATAATTCCATATGGGTAGTGTACGTCCGCGTAAACCAACTTGAATAAATCACGATATTCCCCCCAATTTCCCTTGACATAAATAGCCTAAATTTTTACAATAGTCATACTAAAAAATAACTTAATTAACAAAGGAGCGACAATGAGAAAATTCGCGGTAATTCTTCTGGCTTTGATATTCGTTTTTGCCTGCCAGGAAAAAGCGGAAAAGAAAACTGAAGCGGCAAAAGAAGCCCCCAAACCAGCAGTTGAGAAAAAAATCGAATATGCCCGCACCGATGCCGGCAATCCGATTGTGCTTATGAAAACTACCATGGGTGATATTGAGATTGAAGTTTTTGAAAAAGATTGCCCCATTCATGCCAAAAATTTCTTGAAACTTGTTGAAAACGAATACTATGATGATCTTACTTTCCATCGCATAGCCAAAGATTTCGTGATACAGGGCGGCGACCCAACCGGCACAGGCGGCGGCGGTCCCGGCTATAGGCTCGACATGGAAGAAAAAGTGGAAGTGGGAAAAAAAGGCAAGAAAACGAAACAATTCAAGTATAAAAACAAGCGTTCCTATTTAGCGATGGCGCAATCAGCTCAGGGCGTCAATGGTTCCCAATTTTATATTCTTGTTAATGATGCCCCGCATCTTGATGCTAAATTCCCTTGTTTTGCTAAAGTCATCAAGGGTATGGATGTTGTTGATGCGATAAACAAAGTTAAGACTCAAAATTCTAAACCTGTTGAACCTGTTAAGATGCTGGAAGTTAAGCCTAAACCGCCGACACCTCCTGCTGAGGGTTAAAAATTATTCTTGTCTATATAAATTAAATTAACCGGTTCCCTCAGGATTGTTGCCTTGAGTAGATGCCTTAAGCGGGCAAACATCCTGAGGATAATCTAAACAAAAGGTTTTACCGAATGAGATATATTTTAAGCATTCTGATAGTGTTGGGATTATTTGGTTTCTCAAGCGCAGGCATGAAGGAAATAGATAAAAAAAAGACAGATGATACCACTAAAGAAAGTAAAGAAGAAATGAAAAATCCCCTTGTTTTAATGCAGACAAATTTTGGCGATATTACTATCGAAGTTTACGAAAAGGAAGTGCCGATTCATGCCGGCAATTTTTTAAAGCTTGTCGATGAAAGCTTCTACGATTCTTTGACTTTTCACCGCATTGTCCCCAATTTCGTCATCCAGGGCGGCGACCCGGATGGTACCGGTATGGGCGGTGCGCCCGGAAAATTAGCGGATGATCCAAGTTCGCCATATAAGCACGACCGGGCAACTATCGCTATGGCGCGCGGCCGCACTGATGCCAGCACCAGCCAGTTCTATATCAATCTTAAGGAAAATTACGGTCTGGATAGACAGGGTTTCCTTATTTTCGCCAAGGTAATCGATGGCATGGATGTTGTCGATAAAATCGCTGCCGTTAAGCGTGATAATATGGATAAACCGCTCGAACCTGTAATTATGACTAAAGTAGCGCGTTTGGAAACAAAGAAAGATATCGGCGAAAAGTCAGATAAATAGTGCGTAATATAGTTATTCTCGGCAGTACCGGCTCGATTGGCCGGAACGCCTTAGATATAGTCGATAGAAACCCCGATAAGCTCAAAGTTATCGGGTTGGCGGCTAATCTCGATTATAAATCGATTGTTGAGCAGATAAAAAAATATCAGCCCGCTCATGTAACCATGGCAGATTCGAGCGGGCTGATGGTTTTAAAAAATAAATTTAACGATCCCTCTGTTAAAATTTTAGAAGACTCCGGCTTTTTCAGCGCTATCAGCACAATTAGCTCATTGCCTGAGGCTGATATTGTCCTAAACGCTATTGTCGGTTTTGCCGGTCTTAAAGCGACAGCTGCTGCCCTGACTGCCGGCAAGACAGTGGCGCTGGCTAATAAAGAGTCGATGGTTGCGGCAGGCCCGCTTCTGCGTGAAATAGCCAAAGAGCATAAGGGGCTGATTATTCCGGTGGATTCTGAGCATTCGGCGATAATGCAATGCCTTCAAAACAGTACACATAAAGAGATAGCCCGGCTGATTCTTACCGGTTCGGGCGGTCCGTTCCTCGACCGTGATAATCTCGAAAACGCAGCTATTGAGGAGGCATTAAAGCATCCCAACTGGAAAATGGGCAGAAAAATCACTATTGATTCGGCAACCATGATGAATAAGGGGCTGGAAATTATCGAGGCGGCTTACTTGTTCGACCTGCCGCCGGAAAAAATCTCGGTAATTATTCATCCGCAATCGATTGTTCACTCGATGGTTGAATTTATTGATGGCTCTGTTATTGCTCAGATGTCCAAACCTGATATGCGTCTGCCGATTCAAAATGCTTTGTTATATCCCGATAGGGCGCCTCTTGATGTCTGCCGGCTTGATTTCACTCAGGCGTTATCCTTAGATTTTCGTCCGCCGGATATGGAGAAATTTAAGTCGCTGAAACTTGCCTACCGGGCGATTAAGGAGGGCGGCATCTCGCCAGCGGTTTTAAATGCCGCCAATGAGGTTGCGGTGAAAGCTTTCTTAGAGAGCCGGATTAAATTTACGCAGATATGTGATATAATTGAAAAGACGATGGATGATTTAGGGCAGGGCGATACGGTGAAATTAGATGATGTAGTCCGCGCTAACATGTGGGCCTCCGATACGGCTGAGGATTTAGTTTATTCGATGTAGGAAAATATTAGCATAGATAACGAAATTGTGATATAATCAATCAATGCTGAAATTATATCTGAAAGAATTATTTGAAGCCGCTCAACAAGGTGATGCTACAGAGGAGAGCTATTATTTCTCTGTAAAAAACTTATTAGATAGATTTGCAGATTCTACCGGAAAAAAGAATATACAAATAACCGCTCTGCCCAAAAAAACAGAAGCCGGCAACCCTGATTTTAGAGTATGGGACGGCAAGCAGCATATTATCGGATATATTGAGGCAAAAGCGCCTTCAATAAAAGATCTTGATAAAATCGAAGAAACTGAACAATTACAACGATATCTGCATACATTTCCAAATTTGATACTAACAAACTTCTTTGAATATAGGCTATACAGAGATGGCGTATTAACAGATAAAACATTCATAGCCAGACCGTTTATTATTGATAAGATTAAAACGATACCGCCTGTTGAAAACCAGGAAGATTTTATCAAATTATTAGATAAATTCTTCTCTTTTTCATTGCCAGCGATTTATAACTCAAAGAGCTTAGCCAAAGAATTAGCCAAAAGAACAAGTTTTTTAAGAGATGAAATTATTTATTATGAATTAGATGTTAAAAAAGGAATAGAAAGTAAAACTTTAAATGGTTTTTATAACGCATTTAAACAGTTCTTAATAGGCGGATTAGCAAAGAAAGAATTTGCCGATTTATATTCACAAACTATTACCTATGGGCTTTTTGCGGCGCGAACGCGCGTTAATGATGGATTTAATAGAAAGCTTGCTTATGCTCTTATACCTAATACGATTGGCATATTGAGAGAAATTTTCGAATTTATATCATTAGGAAATTTACCTCAAGCAATGGAATGGATAATTGATGATATTTCAGAAATTCTTGCTATTGCGGATGTTAATAATATCTTACATCAGTATTACAGTGAGGGGAAAGGCAAAGACCCGGTAGTTCATTTTTACGAAACTTTTCTAAGCGAATATGATCCGAAAACCCGCGAAAAAAGGGGAGTCTATTATACTCCCGAACCGGTAGTCTCATTTATTGTTCGTTCGCTTAATAGTATTTTAAAAGAGCACTTCGATAGAACTGATGGATTTGCCAGCGATTCGGTAACGGTATTAGACCCAGCCGCTGGAACATTGACCTTTTTAGCTGAGACCTCCAAAATAGCGGTTGAGGAATTTACTGCAAAATATGGCGATGGCGGAGTCGCTGATTTTATCAAAGAACACATCCTGAAAAAGTTTTACGGTTTCGAATTAATGATGGCGCCTTATGCTATTGGCCATATTAAAATGTCTTTTCTTTTAGAAGAGTTGGGATACAGACTAAGGCAAAATGATAGATTTAAATTATATCTTACCAATACCCTGGAAATGGAGAACCTGGCTCAAACAGAATTGCCGGGTATATCATCGCTTTCGGAGGAATCGCATTTAGCTGGCGATATTAAAAAAGAAAAGCCAATATTAGTGATACTGGGCAACCCGCCATATTCGGGACATTCGGCGAACCTTAGTGAAAAAATCTTAAAATCATACAGAAATGGCAGAGAAGTACGAACTAAAATAAAAACCTGGATTGGCAAATGTATTGATGATTATAAGTATGTTGACGGCAAACCTCTGGGTGAAAAAAACCCAAAGTGGCTTCAGGATGACTATGTAAAGTTTATTCGTTTTGCTCAATGGAAAATAGAACAGGCTGGCGAAGGGGTTGTAGGATTTATTACTAATCATAGCTACCTCGATAATCCGACCTTTAGGGGTATGCGTCAATCGCTGATGCAAAGTTTTAATGAAATGTACATACTTGATTTGCATGGCAATAGCCTAAAAAGAGAAAAATGTCCGGATGGTTCAAAAGATGAAAATGTTTTTGACATTAAACAGGGTGTAGCGATTAGCATATTTGTGAAATTAAAGGATGATAAAAAGAAGTGTAAGGTTTATCATTCCGAATTATGGGGTTTAAGAAACATAAAATATGCTGAATTAAGAAGCAATGATATTAAAACAAATAAATGGAAAAGGATATATCCTAAATCAAAACACTATCTTTTCACGCCTCGCGATACCAAGCTATTAGAGAGTTATGAGAAATATCCGGTAATAAATAAAATATTTCCTATTAACAATATATGTATTGTAACTTCAAGAGATGAGTTTATTATAGATACAGATAAAAGCAAATTAAAAAACCGCATAAAAATGTTTTTAAACGAACAGTATTCAGATGAAGTCATTAAGCAAACATTCAATATAAACGATACTGAAAATTGGAAATTGAAAACTGCAAGAAATGAATTAAAAAAAGTAGTGAATTGGGAAAAGTATATAATTAAAATACTTTATAGGCCTTTCGATATTAGATGGATATTGTACCATGATATTATGATTGAGCGCTCGCGCAAAGAAATTATGCGCCACATGTTAATAGATAACTTGGGTATACTTTCCGTAAGGCAAGTTGCTGAAGGTATCTTTAACCATGCTTTTATTACACAGGGAATAGTTGAAAGTCGAATAACTCTTAGTAATAAAGGAATTGCCTATCTTTTCCCACAATATCTTTACAATGATTTATATAATGACGAGATATTTAGTAATAAAGATAAAATACTTAAAAAGGATTTAAATGTTAATAACAAATATCTAAAACTGTTTAAAAAAGCATATACTCAAAAATCAAATTTAAATTACTTTTATTATATCTACGCAATTCTATATTCAAACATCTATAGAAACAAATATGCCGAATTCCTAAAAATTGATTTCCCCAGAATTCCCTTTACTACGGATTATACATTATTTAAGGCTATTGCAGGCTATGGAAAAAAATTAGTTGATTGTCATCTGCTTAAATCATCTGGCCGCAGCAAACAGTTATCAAAATTTGTGGAAAAAGGGAGTAATAAAATTGAGAAAATAAAATATATCGAAAAAGATGAAAAAATATACATTAACGATAAACAGTATTTTAGTAAAATCGAAAATAATATATGGAATTATCAAATTGGCGGCTATCAGGTATGCGATAAGTGGCTGAAAAGCAGAAAAAATCAAAAACTATCACTTGAAGATATTAAGCATTATTGCAAAATTGTAACGGCTATTAAGGAAACTATAATGATTCAAATTCAGATTGATGAATTATATCCGAAAGTGGAGAAAGATACAATTGATTTTGAATTATAACTTAATTCTTAACCCAAAACAGACGATTTAAATAAATGTTGGCAAACGAGGACGTGCGCCAACCGCGGAAATAAAGGAAACTTTAAACACAGGATAACGGTATTAAATAAATGATGACGACAATATTAGCATTCGTATTCGTTCTGGGGCTTTTGGTATTTGTTCACGAACTTGGACATTTTATCGCTGCAAAGAAATCCGGCATCCGGGTCGAGCGGTTCTCGCTTGGTTTCCCGCCCAAACTAATAGGCAAAAAAGTAGGCGAAACCGAATACTGTATCGGCGTAGTGCCGCTGGGCGGGTATGTCAAAATGATCGGCGAAAATGAGTTCGATGATGACTATGTGCCCCAACCGGGCGATTTTATGGCGGCTTCATTATGGAAACGGTTTATAGTTATTTCAGCCGGGCCTATTATGAATCTAATTACTGCGGCTTTACTGTTTTTTATTATCTACTGGGCAACCGGCCTACCCGAGCAGGTGAAGGACTCGACAATCATAGGCATTGTGTCGCCAAGCGGACCTGCGGAAAAAGCCGGTATGATGCCCGGTTCTGAGATTCTTAGCATCGATGGTTTTGCCTTTGCAGATTTTAGCGAAATGGCAGAGTATATCAAAACCCGCCCTAATAGAGAGATTATTATCTCGTGGCTGGCGGAGGGCGATACTATAACCGCTGCGACAACAACTATGGAATATGCCGTAAAAGATTCTCTCGGGAATGAAAAAATTGAAGGACGAATCGGCGTAGGCCCCGAATTTACCTATAAGCCTATTGGCCCTTTGAAAGCGATAGGAGAAGGGATATCAGCAACGGTATTTCTTATTGGTCAAATGTTTGACCTGATATGGAAACTAATTACTCAGCAGGAATCGATTAAGGGGCTGGGCGGACCGATTAGAATCGCTCAGTTTGCCGGGCAGGCGGCAGAGCAGGGATTTTTATCTTTACTGGGCTTAGCGGCATTTCTCTCGGTAAACTTAGGAATTTTAAATATCCTGCCAATCCCGGTTCTCGATGGCGGTCATCTTGTTTTCCTCTCTATCGAGGCGATTAGACGCAAACCGGTTTCTCTCAAAGGCAGAATGATTGCCCAGCAAGTCGGTTTCGGCCTGCTTCTTTTACTGATGATAGTCGTAACATATAACGACATTGCAAGCATGTTCTCCGGTGTTTTAAAATAGCTTCTCCATAGTCGTCAGGAATGGGCTGGTGTGCCAAAAGTTATAAACCCAGATTTGCAGATAGTTTTTTGCAACAGTTTAAATATTATGGTTCATCGCGTAGGGGCGTATTGCATACGCCCACTCTGGTTACCAAGCTCCGCTTGGTAACCAGAGTTGTTTTTTTACTTTGTCAACAACCTGGTGTAGGGACTTATTGCAATACGCCCCTACGCGCGGGGGTATCTATTCCCATCCCGATAATGCCGCAGGAAACTTTTCTATCATACAGAAGTATACATATATAATCAGTAAAAAATGTACCTCAATTATAACCGGAGGATAATATGGCCAATTCCCAAGCTTTTAATCCCAAAAAGAAAAAGAAGATTAATTCTGATATAAATATCTCAAAAAAATGGCAAAATACAAGCTGGGAATTTATCAAAGCCCTTGGAACAGCGTTGATTTTAGCCCTGATTATCAAAGCCTCGGTGGTTGAGGCTTATGTTATCCCGTCCGGTTCGATGGAAAACACCTTATATGCCGGGGATTATATAGTAGGCAATAAATTCGTCTATGGCATGAAACTGCCGATTCCGTTTACCGATATACGCTTGCCATCAATAGATGAACCAAAGCCGAACGATATAGTTATCTTTAAATATCCCCATAATTTAAACCAGAATTACATCAAGCGGGTTGTCGCTATCGAGGGGCAAATCGTAGAGATTCGCGATAAGGAGGTTTACGTTGATGGCAAGCATGTGCCGCTTCCGATAGAGGGGAAGCATGCCGACAAGCGGATAATTCCGCCGCAGAATCCGCCGGAAATGGGTATGACAATTCGCGATAATATGCCGGCGATTAAAGTGCCTATGGGCAAGCTGTTTGTGATGGGCGACAATCGCGACAATTCAGCCGATTCGCGTTTCTGGGGATTTTTAGACCGCAAGCTGGTTATCGGCAGGGCGATGCTGGTGTTATGGTCATGGGAATATCAAAAACCGCCGCCGATATCAACCGGCGCCTTTTCCGCAGTAGAATTATGGTTATACAATATCAAACATTTCCCCGAACTTGCCGCTAATATGCGATGGGACAGGTTAGGGAAGATAACTAATTAACCATTTTAAGGAGGTGGTTTAATTCACCGTATCGCCAGGTCTCTAAGGCTTGGCGATTTTTTTTATCTCAGATTTTGCAGCCGTGCCCGCCGGCAGGCAGATTGATTTTTTGGCTAGATAAGGGGCACACGAGGACGCGTACCGCCCACAGAAACTTAGTTTGATATACAACATCAGCGCGTAGGGGCGTCCGCAAATGGCGGATACGCCCTTTATCGCGAAGGCGGGAACCCTTTCCTGCCTTCTGCTAATGATTGGATATTATAACCGCTGAATTGGCAGGTCTCGTCCGCGGCGGCGGATGCCCTACTAATTATTGCTTGTGCCGGACATCCCGATACATAAACGCAAGCAAAATGCCCGCATTACAAATAAAACAGCGGAGAGGGATACAAAACCCTCTCCGCTTAATTCCTACAGCATAAACTGTTTTAAGATTACGGACCTACGTATATGTCGCCTGCATCGTTGTCATGAACATCATTCATATCAATACCGGTATAATCTGGAGTACAATCATAAACGTATATACCATATCCTGCTGAATAGGCAATCTCACAATTAGCCAGAGTTGGGGTATTAGCTGCATCAATTCCACTACAAACAATGTTGCCATAAGAAGCTGAACCACCATAGAGGACTTTGCAGTATTCCATAGATGATGTATTCATTGCCCCATCATCAAACCAGATTCCTGACCAGGCACCATGACCCGGTGAAGGTGAAGATGATGTAAAAGTGATTGAATTTGTTGTTGTGCCTTCCGCAATAAGTGCACCGAAATCAGAAGCATTGTAGCCGATGCGAAACTTAACGCCGCTATCAAATTTTAATATCGTTCCCGGTTCTATGGTCAAGGTTGCACCAGTGCCGGTTTTACCTATGTAAACATCGCCTGTAATAGTATAAGGAACATCATGAGCCAACCAGGTTTCATTGGTTTGCACATAATCATCATATTCAACTATAATTCCATAATCAGTTGCAATGGAATCAATTACGCCAATAGTGTGAGCATAATTTGCCTTGATGCGAATCGGAGCGGCATCATTAGCGTAAAGTTTGTTGCCTGTAAATGAGCTGAATTCTCCATCTTCATGTAAATCAACTCCATAAGTTCCGGAATACCTGATTGTCGAGTTATCTATGGCAACTGCACAGCCTCTGATATAAATCATTCCGTAAGAGAGATTTGAGCCGCCATATTCAAATATGCAATGATTAAATTTTGTTGTAGGTAAAGTACCTTCATAAAAATCTATTCTCTCCCAATCACCAGCCGCTGGAATTGGATTGGCAGAGGTAAAGGTTATCGGGTTATCAACTGTACCATTAGCAATAATAGCGCCATTTTCATCATCAGTGTAGCTTACTAACATCTCGATATTTTCTTCAAATTTTAAAGTAGCTCCGGCTTCAATATTTAATGTCGCACCGGATATGCCCGTTTTCCCAACATAAACATCGCCCGTGATAGTATATGGAACATCATGAGCTAACCAGGTTTCATTGGTTTGTTCGTATTTATCATATTCAACTATAATTCCATAATCAGTTGCAATGGAATCAATTACGCCAATAGTGTGAGCATAATTTGCCTTGATGCGAATCGGAGCGGCATCATTAGCGTAAAGTTTGTTGCCTGTAAATGAGCTGAATTCTCCATCTTCATGTAAATCAACTCCATAAGTTCCGGAATACCTGATTGTCGAGTTATCTATGGCAACTGCACAGCCTCTGATATAAATCATTCCGTAAGAGAGATTTGAGCCGCCATATTCAAATATGCAATGGTTAAACTTTGTTGTGGGAAGTGTTCCTTGGTAAAAGTGTATCCGTTCCCAATCGCCGGCATCAGGGATTGCAGCACTAGAGGTAAAAGTTATAGGATTAGCCTGAGTGCCCTCGGCAATTATTGCGCCATATTCGCTGTTTGTATAGCTAACTAATATTTCTATATTTTCATTTAATCTCACTTCAACACCAGGTTCGATAGTAAGAGTAGCGCCATTGCCGGCGGCTTCAATATATAAATCGCCCGTAATGGTATAGGGACTATATAATAATGCCCAAGTACTATCCGTATCTATTGTTCCGCCTGTGATAGTAGTTGGTGATTGAACAGTAATAATTACATTCACCGTGTTTGAATTCTCAGTGCCGTCATTGGCTCTGTAGGTAAATGTATCAACACCGACAAAATCCGCATCGGCGTCGTAAGTAAATGAACCGTTAGCGTTGAGTGCCAAAACGCCATTCGATGGGTTGCCAACTATCACGGCTGTAAGCGCATCATCATCCGCATCGGTGTCGTTGGCAAGCACTCCGGGAGCCGCAACAGTTAATATGCTGTCAGTATGCACATTATAGCCGTCAGCGACAGCCACCGGCGCAGTATTGTCAGGGTTTACCGGATCATCATCCCCACCGCAGCCGGCAATCAGCCCGATCATTAAGGTCAAGCAAATAAATCCAAATATAATCTTCTTGGTTAAGTTCATCTTTTCTCCTTGTGTTGAATCTAAAAATAAGTAATAATTTTTAAAATTTATGCAATGACTACAGTTCTATTATAGCGGCCTACCTCCTTTGTATTAACTTTGTTATTTGATTTCGATAAATCATGCCATCGTCATGTTTTATTTGTTTATCCATATTTTATTTGATATGGTTTTAATAACATTATTAAAACTATACAATTTCGTAAAATATCAAATAGTTTTACCCATGTCAACCGAAACAGCATATTAAATTGCTAATCATCGTTAGATTTGTCGATGTATAATTCGCTAATTTCAGGGCAAACAGAATACAGCAGCTCGGGTTCTGAATGGGTCCAACTTAGCTGGACGCAGGCTGTTGATAAATGATTATTTGTTGGAATTCCTATAATAATATTGAATTTTATATAAGCATAATACGTAGGTGAGTATCGAAATACGCCCTTACGCGCGGTAGTATATATCACCCGAAGATATAACATTGTATTTTGTCAACAACTTGTTCGGATACTAAATATCCAAAGGATATAAAATGCTCTCCGGCTGCTCCCTAAAATTTATTTAAAATCGTTCTTTGCATTTGTTTCCAAAAGCTTTAAATTGATATATACGGTTTTTATTATATGGCAGCCTAATTGCCAGGCCGTAAGTACAAAAATTGTAATTATTGTCGATGATGACTGTAATGGAATACGACTGAAGTTGGAGGAATAGATGGCAATCTTTTTCAAGCCTAAGAATTCAAAGAAAAAAACAGGATATGAGACTATCGGCGAGTTTGTCGAATCGCTGGGAATTGCCCTGATAATGGCGTTGATGATAAAAGCATCCGTTGTCGAGGCATATAGAATCCCATCCGGTTCAATGGAGGATACTCTCCTCGTCGGGGATTTTCTCTTAGCTAATAAGTTCGTGTATGGCATGAAGCTGCCGATTCCATTTGTCAATATTCATCTGCCGGCTATTGATGATCCGAAGCCCGGCGATATTGTTATATTCAAGTACCCAAAAAACCCAAATATCAATTATATCAAACGCTGCATCGCTATTGAGGGGCAAACAATCGAAATCAAGGATAAAGTGTTGTATGTTGATGGGGAAATAGTGCCTATGCCGCTGACAGGCAAACATACTGATAACCGTATAATTCCCTATCAAGGCAACATGATTTCCAGAGGCGGTATCAGGGATAATATGCCGCTTATTACTGTGCCCAAGGGCAAGTTATTTATGATGGGCGACAACCGCGATAATTCCTCCGACTCACGTTTCTGGGGCTATTTAGACCGCGATTTAGTGGCTGGGCGAGCGATGATAATCCATTTCTCATGGGCGCCGGATGCGGAAGCTGACAGAATCAGTAATTCGGGGTTTTTCTCTATCCCCAAACTAATTGGCTATAATATTATCAATCTCCCCAATAGGGTACGCTGGAACCGTCTGGCAGATATAATTCATTGAGATAGAAACGCACAGCGGCGTCCGCTTGATGCGGACGTCTCATATTACCAAGCAGCGCTTGGTAGCCAGATTGTTGACAATTGATTATTTATTGGAATTCCCATAATAGTGTTGAATTTTATACAAACGTAACGAGTAGGGGCGTATTGCATACGCCCTTTTGTTGCCAAGTAGCGTTATATAGTAAGAGAGGTGTTGCTGCTTTGTCAACAACCTGAGTCAAAACCGCAAGTCCGTCTCAGGCGGATTGGCCTACTGTGTTGTAATAAGCTTATTGCCCTCAGGATGTCGCTCCACTCCATCCTGATGAATAGAAAAAATAACTTGCTTAAACTTCAATTCTTGCTACAATAATACCCTAATATGAAAGTAACCCTCGACAATGTATCGAAAAGCTTTCCCGGTCGGAAAGTGTTCGAAAACATCTCGCTTGAAATTGATAAAGGCAAAACTCTTGTTATCACCGGGGCAAACGGCTCGGGCAAAACTACCCTGATAAAAATAATATGCGCTCTGCTTACGCCAACATCCGGCAAAGTGATATTCAATCATAATAACCATGACCTGACCGGCGCTGAAATACTAAAATATGCCGGCTATGCCGCCCCCGATTTATTCCTGTATGATGAATTAACGGCGGCGGAAAACATCGATTTCTTTGCCCGAGTATCGGGTATCGATAACCCTGATATCAAATCAGCTATGGCTAAATATGGCTTATCGGGAAGAGAAAACGATATGGTCGGCTCATATTCATCGGGCATGAAGCAAAGATTGAAATACATACTGGCATTATTAAAAAAACCGCCGCTTTTACTTCTGGATGAGCCTACTGCCAATCTCGATGAACAGGGACGAGCTATAGTCGATGATGTTATAAAAAATCATGAGGGTATTACCGTAATCGCAACTAATGAAAAGAATGAGTTGAAATATGCCGATGAAACAATCAGGCTTGGCGAATAAAGCATTAGCTATATTAATAAAGGATTTTAAAAGCGAATTTCGCACTCGCTATGCCGTTAATGCCATCGTCATGTTTGCCTTGGTTACAGTAGTCGCCGTGGGTTTCTCGACCGGCGGAATCGCGCTGCATAAAGATATGCAGGGAATACTTCTGTGGCTGGTAATATATTTCGCCTCGATTGCCGGGTTGGGACAAAGCTTTATTAAAGAGGAGGAAAACAGAACAGCGACCGCCCTTAGATTGTACGCCTCAGCCTCCTCAATTTACTGCGGCAAGTTTCTTTTCAACCTTCTGCTTCTGATAGGTCTTGTAATAGTGATAGTCCCTATCTTTGCCGTCTTGATTGGCTTGGAAATAAAATGCTATTCGCTATTCTTAGCGGTGTTGATTTTAGCCGCAATCAGTTTAGCCGGTTCGACAACCTTAATAGCGGCGATTATTTCAAAAGCATCAATTAAAGGCGTATTGATGGCGGCGCTTTCATTTCCGGTTATTCTGCCGTTATTAATTATAGCTATCAAGGGTACGCAGAAGTCATTGTATGATAATGCCATATTTTTCGATGGCTTGCCGGAGCTAAAAGTTTTATTGTCTTATGCGGTAGTTATGACTGTAGTCGGCTTTTTATTATTTGATTATGTCTGGAATGATTGAGGCTTTTAATGCGGAACATAATAATCGAAAAGAGTGTTGATGCTGAAGATGATTAATAAAATAAGCGTGCTGGTTTTGTTTTCATGGGTTATTATCGGCGCCTACTTGATAGAGCCGCCTATGAGCGGGGTCTCAAACCCGGAGATATATAGGATATTCTATTTTCATGTTCCCATAGCGTTGGTTACATTTTTTGCCTATGGTTTTACCATGTTTCAAGCTATTATGTATTTACGGAAAAAAGAACTGGCATACGACTATAAATCAGTATCGGCGGCATCGCTGGGCACGGTATTCTGTATATTGGCGACTTTAAGCGGCTCTGTATTTGCCAAATACACTTGGGGCTCATTCTGGAATTGGGACCCGCGGGAAACATCAATCGCAGTTTTACTTTTAATATATCTGGCGTATTTTTCTCTGAGGTCGGCAATATCAGACCCGGTGAGAAAGGCAAATCTATCGGCGGTATATTCAATATTGGGTTTCATAGCCGCTGTATTTACGATGTTTATATGGCCAAGGATTACTCTCGGTCTTCATCCGGGTTCGCCGGGCGATTCGGCATCGGGAGCCTTTATAGTAATGTCTGCAAAAACCTGGCTTGTTTTTGGGCCGTCAATACTGGCATTTTTATTATTATACATCTGGATTTATTCGATTTCATCAAAAATCAAAGCTCTTGAAAGGAGGCTTGATTGACAGTTTATATAACTATGCTCATATCGCTTTTGGTATGGTTTATATTATGGCTTTATATATTCAGATTAGACCGCAAAGTGGAGAAAATTGAAAAAATTGTCCGGCAAGTATAGAGCAATAATCGGCGTTGTAGTTGTTGTCATCTTCGGCGGTCTTGGGATATGGTCGCTTGTAGATACCGCAACTCCTTATGTAGGCTTCGAGAAAGCGCGCTTATCGCATCTTAATGTACAGATTATTGGCTTCGTAGATTACGCCAGCAGTCATTATGATGAGAACACCGGTGTGTTTTCATTCTATATATATGATGAAAACAACGATAGGATGCTGGTTAATTATACCGGCATCAAACCGGCTAATTTTGAGCAAGCTAAGTCGGTGGTTTGCATTGGCATCTTTAAAGATGATGTATTTAATGCCAACAATCTGTTGGTGAAATGTCCATCTAAATATCAGGGAAACGAAAAATAAAGTTGTGTCAACGATGATTAATGCTGGTGCAGGAGGACATACACCAGCCGCTAAACCAAAATATATGCCAGGGGCGTATTGCAATACGTCCCTACGGCCCTATTAAGTTATTTCTGATTGTGCTGTTGGATGTTTTTCACCCGACAGCCGGGTAGTAGCAATCAGGTGGTTGGCGGATGTCCTCGTCTGCCAACATCGAACAGTAGAAAAATTAGCAATTGATGATAACAGGTTCTTACATTCTGGCATTAGCGACAGCAGCAGCTGTCTTATCAGCGGCAGGCTATTATTTTACCGCCCGCGGCAGTAATAAATATCTGTTAGTCTCCCGATGGTCATATAATGCGGCGACAGCTTTAGTAATCACCGCTGTGGTTTACCTGATTATATTATTTTTAAATGACCGCTTTGAATTCACTTATATCTCAAGCTGTTCATCCATAGACTTGCCGGTTAATTTTAAAATCACATCGCTGTGGGCAGGACAGGAGGGTTCTTTCCTGCTATGGGCGGCTTTCAGCGTTTTGCTTGGCTTATGGGTTAGATTAAAAGCAAAGGAACAGATCGGCTGGGTAATGTTCTTTTACATGATAAGCCTTTTGTTTTTATTTACGCTGCTAAATATATCATCGCCATTTAAACTAAACGCGGCAATTCCGCCCGATGGGCAGGGATTGAATCCGCTTCTGCAAAGTTTCTGGATGCAGATACATCCGCCCATAATGTTTTTGGGATATGCAGCAACATTTGTTCCTTTCGCCTTTGCTATGGCAGCGCTGGCTTCAAATAAATTCGACAGTTGGGTAAAGCTGACCTTTCCGTGGGCGATATTTTCTGTCTGTACGCTGGGCGCCGGAATATTTTTAGGCGGCTATTGGTCGTATGAAACGCTCGGCTGGGGAGGCTACTGGGGATGGGACCCGGTTGAAAATGCCTCGTTAGTGCCTTGGCTGGCTAATATCGCTTTGGTTCACGGCATGATACTTGAACGTAAAAAAGGAACCTTTAGGAAAACCAATCTGTTTTTAGCTATAACGACATTCTTGATGGTTATCTACGGCACTTTTCTAACCCGCTCTGGCGTATTAGCAGATTTCTCAGTTCACTCATTTGTTGATTTGGGGTTGAATGCTTATTTAGCCGCCTTCCTGATTGGTTTTACGGTTGTTTCATATGGCTTCTTAGCGCTCAGGGCAAAATCAATAAATTCTGCCGAACCAACTCGGTCGCCATTATCAAAAGAATTCGCCGTTTTCCTCGGGATGCTATTTATAATACTGTCGGCATTTTTAGTGCTTATGGGAACATCAGCGCCTCTTATCACCAGGCTGTTTATGGAACCCTCAGCCGTTGACATATCTTACTATCCATTAACTAATCTGCCGATTGCCGTTATACTCGGCATTGTTCTCGGCATGGCAGGTGTGTTTACATGGCGCGTAATATCATGGCGCGAATTGAAACACAAATTGATTGTCCCGCTTATAGCCGCTGTAATGATAGTTGCTCTCAGCGCGCTTATGGGAGTATATAATATCATTCACCTGCTGTTTATTTTCACCAGCGCGTTTGCTTTTATCGCCAATCTCATTTTAATGATTAACCATTCCCAGCGTGGCTTTAATAAGATTCAAGCTGATATTATCCACATAGGTTTAGCCCTGATGTTTATCGGTATTGTTATATCGTCAGGTTATTCTTATGGAGAAAAATCCTCGCTTGAGCTTAACGAATCCGAAGAGTTAATGGGTTACAGGCTTACCTATAAAGGCATTAAGATTATTGACGCCAACCGGGAACAGGCTATTCTTGTTGTAGAACGCGGTTCGGACAGTTTTAACGCCCCGCTTGATTTCATTTATAGCCGTCAGGGATTAGTTAGAAACCCATATATTAAAAAATTCTTATCCTATGATTTATACATCTCGCCTGAGGAAATCAAGACCATAAAAGCGGCTGATTCCAGCCAGACAATCATCCTGTCGAAAGGGCAGACGAAAGTATTCGATGGCTGCGAAATCACTTTTGAGGGGTTCGCTCAAGGCTCTCATGCAGACAGCGGGATGTTCTCAATTGGGGCAGAACTGAAAGTGAAGACTATTGATGGCAAAACCGAAACGATAAAGCCAATATACAAGCTATCAGGCGAGACCCCCGAACTGATTCCAGCCGCGCTTCCCGGAACCAATATGAACGTATATCTTCTGAAGATAAGCGCTGATGAGGGAGCAATTATGCTGGGTATTTCCGAAAATGATATTCCCGATGTATTTAAGGATAAGCAGATATTAATCGTAGAAATTACCAAAAAGCCGCTGATAAACCTTGTATGGCTTGGCCTGATAATGATAGTTGTAAGTTCCGGTTTCGCCGCCTATTGGCGCTTTAAAGAGGCAGCCTGATAACTCTATTGCTTTATCAATTCATAATCATCATTATTTGCAAATAAGCTTTTAGGTGTTTTCAATAACTTCTTTATTGCAGCATCTATTGCAATCTCCGAATTATCAATTCCGATCCAGTTGCGCCCTGTTTCTTGAGCAGCTGCTAAGGTTGTTCCTGAGCCGCAAAAGCAATCTAAGATTAAATCTCCCTCATTAGATGAATTTCTTATAATGAATTTTAATAGTTCGCAGTTTTTTTCAGTTGGATAACACGGATATTGTGGATCTTTAAATTCCCAAATATCCTGAATTTTTTTCCCCTTCTTTTCATCAGCATAAATTATTTTTCTTGGCACACCGGAAGAAGACCATTCGATTAAGTTATTATTATCTAATTCTTCTAATACTTCCGGTTTACTTCGCCAATGCCTTCCTTTGGGTGGTTTTATTCCTCTCCATTCTTGACCTGTTTTGCCATTATTTGTTTCACCCGGAGCATGTAAAGGTATTGTTGTGTATCGTCTGCCATTTTTATCAGATTTCTTAAAAAGTCTTTCTGTATCTTTTTCGGTATAAGGAATTTTTATATCATTCCAAGTATGATTATCTGATTTAGAGTAAAAAAGGATTAAGTCTTTAATATTTCCATGAGCTTTTCTTTTGAAATTTTTAGGATTGCATTTAATTCGAGTAATATCATTGCGAAAATTATTCTTTCCGAATATTTCATCCATAATAACTTTGATATAATGCCCGATTTTATAATCAATGTGTAAATAAATTGATGCTTTATCAGACATTAGTTCTCTTAAAAATATCAGCCGTTCTCTTAAAAATTCTAAATAATCATCTCCAATCAAAATATCACTATATGCAATACTATCATTACTGCCTTGACTTATAGTATTTGCTCGGTCTGTACTTATTCTAAAATGTCCATTAGTAGCAAAAGGGGGATCTATGTAAATTAAGTCAACTTTATTTCTTAATTTATAATCTTCAAGTATGGTTTTTAAAATAGGAAGATTATCTCCTTGGAAAAGCTTATTCTTTGATGAATTATTACCTTTAATATGTTTTAGTTTTACTTTGGGAGTATTTTCTAAAATCTCTTGCTCGGTTTTTTTATTATTGTAAGTCAGAATCATATTTAATAGTTTCAATTTTTCAAATTTGGTATAAAAAATCTCTCAATAACAGACTACTCATAATGTTGTATTTTTTTAGTTTTGTCGAAATCTCTTTAAACATTTTACTGCGACCTTTAATATACAGCACGCCATCTAAAATTGCTATTACTTCCGCATTAACATTCCTAACTTTTAGTGTAGAAATTGCGTCATTAAATTGAGCATTCTGATGACCCCCAAAATCAGTTAAAAACTTTGCTTCTCCAATAACATACCTTCCATTAAAATGTCCAACAAAATCTAAACCCTTATTTCGTTTGTAATTTAATTACTCCTTAGCAAATTTAAGCATTTCAGCATCACTTCCATCTAATATGGCATTTCCTTTTAAGTTTACAAATTCGTTTAAATTTACTGGCTTTATGCCAAGAGATAGATTATTTACCCATCTTTTAAACAAAGGACCAATTTGTCGATTAGTTTCTTTTGGTTCGGAACACTTGGTAAAAAGATTGTCAAGACCCATTTCATAAAGACGACCACATAAACGATTTATAGTTTGCGGATTTCTTTCAATTGAGGAATTATCTCTTTTTAGATATGCTAAATAAGAATCTTTTATCGGAAATAAGTCAAGTTTGAGCAGGATTTTTATCAGATTAACATTATCGCGTTTCTTAAAAGCTTTTTCAATATCTTGCCATATAACATTATCAATATCTCTTATCCCTTCAGGAATGGTAGGGTAAACTTGAAATAAATCATCCAAATAATTTCTTTGATTTGCATATTCAATGCTTAATTTTGTCCAATAGCTCATATTCTTTATTCAGTTATTTTAATAATATTGTATCATTATTATAATTCAAACATCACTATCATTTCAACAAATAACTAAATATTAATACAATATAACTGTTTATGATACAACATTTATTTTAGGTTAAATGTTATTATTCCTTTCAATTTAAAGATGGATACATACTTATAAAAACCTTTAACATTCCCTCCCTTTTATCTCCGCACAACCTTAATAACTCCCTTAACCGTATTCCCCGCCATATCAAACGCCCAGTTATAAAGCCATTTCGATAAAGTATCAGGCCAGCGGTTGGGATGAGCCAATATGCAGGTGTCCTGCTTGTGATGACTGATATACTCAATCAAATCCGGCGTGGTCTTAAGCGTATGCGCAGGCTGTTCGCCGACAAAATCGTAGATATTGCCGCGTCCCTCATCCCAGCTTCGACCGGTATCGGAAAAATAGCGCACCTTCTTGTAATCGATATTCAAATATGCCGCCACTTCGATGCCCACATCCTTAAAATCATACTTTTTCCACAGGTCGCGATTGTCCCATTTAGTCAGCGGATTGCCGTGCATTGCCATAGTCTTCACCGGTGCTAATTTCCGCAGATTAGCCAAATCGTCCCGGCAAATCTCGAATGCTCTTTGATAATCGCCTTTAGCCCTATCGAGGCACTCATAATGATAGGCAATTTCCATACCCAGTCCGGCAATTTTGTTGATAATATCAGGCTTGAATACGGTATCGACAACCCGGAAAAGATAGGTCGATATCAACCCATGCTCATGTTCTATCTGCGCCATCTGAAACGCCAGCATCGGGTCGCGGTCAACATCATGGCGAAGCATCAGGCGCGGCTTGCCCGAATCATTCGGCGTAAAGTAATCACCCATAATAATTGTCCGGTAGCCGGCGTCATTGATTGCCCGGCACAACCGGCGATACATTTTCTGTGAGAAATCAAGCATAAAACCGCCTATGGAACAGGGGAGAGGTTTGCTGTTTTTTCATTATGATAATATATTTGAAATTGTAGATTTTAACAATCAATTATTTCGGTCAATTTTCCCGAATTTAAAATCTTTTATGTTGTAGCAGTTCATATTCTGCCTAAGGCGGATGAACTGACACATTGCTTGCTAAAAAAAATCGACAGGTCACGTTTCACTACGACCCGCCTAAACGGTTGATAATATCTGATGTTTTAGGATAATATATACTGCCGCGCGTAGGGGCGTATTGCATACGCCCTCTTTATTCCAAATTCCAAGTAATAAAAAGGTAAAACTCCCAAGCTTAAATTTATGTTGTAGCAGTTCATATTCTGCCTAAGGCGGATGAACTGACACATTGCTTGCTAAAAAAAATCGACAGGTCACGTTTCACTACGACCCGCCTAAACGGTTGATAATATCTGATGTTTTAGGATAATATATACTGCCGCGCGTAGGGGCGTATTGCATACGCCCTCTTTATTCCAAATTCCAAGTAATAAAAAGGTAAAACTCCCAAGCTTAAATTTATGTTGTAGCAGTTCATATTCTGCCTAAGGCGGATGAACTGACACATTGCTTGCTAAAAAAAATCGACAGGTCACGTTTCACTACGACCCGCCTAAACGGTTGATAATATCTGATGTTTTAGGATAATATATACTGCCGCGCGTAGGGGCGTATTGCATACGCCCTCTTTATTCCAAGTAGTAAAAAGGTACAGGAGTTTCCCCGAAAATTCCGGTAAAATCTTTATAGTATAGTATGTTTCATAGGGTTAACATTTTCAATAAGTGGAAATCATAGTTTTTGAAAAAATGGGGAAACTCCTTAAAAGAGAGTCATTGCTCCTGCTATGGCGGACGACGCGGCAATCTCCTTGTTGCCGTGCAAATTAAAGCATACAGATTGCCGCGTCCGCCTTAGGCGGACTCGCAATGACTAATTTACACATTGAAGTATCGTATGCTGGAGTTTGTGAATAATGCGGGCTATTGTGTTCTGAAAAAACAGGAAAATTCCCGGATTTAAAATCTTGACATAAGCTATCCAATTGTTATATTTCCGGCGTCTTCAGGGCGAGGCGGAAATCCTCGACCGGCGGTTAAAGCCCGCGAGCCCGTATGGGTTGAGCCTATGAAATTCAGGCGCCGACGGTAACAGTCCGGATAGGAGAAGATAGGTTAAAGGTATTTATATACCTATGTAATCTTATACCCCTGTCCCCGAAGGCAGGGATTTTTTTATGACTGCAAAAATAAATGATGAAAAAATAATGACCCGCGCCCTGAAACTGGCTCAAAAGGGCATAGGGCACACATCGCCAAATCCTGCAGTCGGCTGCGCTATTGTAAAAAATGGCGAGATTATCGCCGGCGATTATCATCATAAGGCAGGCAGTTCCCATGCTGAAATTTTAGCTTTAAAGAAAGCAGGGAATGCCGCCAAAGGCTCCGATTTATACGTTACTTTAGAACCCTGCTGTATTTATGGCCGCACTCCGCCATGCACTGAGGCGATAATCAAAGCCGGCATCAAACGAGTAGTTATTGGCACTCTCGACCCTAATCCATCGGTTAATGGAAAAGGCGTAAAATGCCTACAGGAAGCCGGGATTGAAGTTGAACATGGTATTTTACAACAGCAATGCGAGGAAATAAACCGCGGCTACAATAAATATATTACAACCGGCCTGCCGTATGTTACAATAAAATATGCCCAGAGCCTTGATGGCCGTATCGCAACATCGACTTGTTCCTCGCAATGGATTTCCGGCGAAAAGTCGCTAAAATTCGCTCATCAATTACGAGTAAAATATGATGCGGTTCTAATTGGCGCTCATACAGCCAACATAGATGACCCGCAACTGACAGTTAGAAAAGCGCGAGGCAAAAATCCAATTAGAATATTGCTTACCGATTCGGGAAGACTTAATAATAACTTGCGTCTGCTGGCAGACAACAACGCCCAGACTATCATCGCCACAAGCCGTAAGGGGTTTACTCAATGTCGGGGGGAATCATTCGAAAAAGCGAATATTATAACTCTGCCGGTCAAATCAAATGGCTTGGATTTAAAAGCGCTTCTTCGAAAACTCGGCGATAAGAATATTACATCGCTATTGGTTGAAGGCGGCTCGAAAGTCATTACCAGCTTTCTGAAACAAAAATTAGCCGACAGTATAATCGTAATAACTGCCCCCATAATAATCGGCGAGGGAATCAGCGCCATAAACGACCTTGATATAAAAACTATTGACAGCTCAATCAAGTTAATTAATAAAAAGATGATAAAACTAAGCCCTGATTACGTAATATGCGGAGATATAAAATAAATGTTTACCGGAATCATTCAGGAAAGAGGTAGTATCAAGTCTGTATTTAAACAGGGCGATGCTTTGTTAATCCAAGTTAAAGCGCCCCAATCCGCAGCCTCATTAACAAAGGGAGCCAGTGTCAGCATAAACGGCGCCTGCCAGAGCGCAGTTAACATAAGCGATGATTGGTTTGAGGTTTTGGCAACTCCCGAAACTGTTTCCCGAACTAACTTTCAATACTTGAAAGCCGGCGATGAGGTAAACCTTGAGCTGCCGCTGACATTAAATGACCCGCTTGGCGGTCATATTGTATCGGGGCATGTTGATACCGTAGGCAAAATCATTAGCCTGCCTGCCGGCGGGCACGGCTTAGCGAGAGACGCGGAAAGCGCCATACTCAGAATATCTTTCGCTAAAGAATACAGCAAATACCTTATCGAAAAAGGCTCTGTTTCTATCGATGGAATCAGCCTGACTGTTTTTGATATAGAGCCGAATGCTTTTTCGGTATCGCTTATTCCTGAGACTATCGAGCAAACAAATTTAAAATACCGCCGGGCTGGCGATAATGTAAACCTCGAGTTCGATATGATTGGCAAATATGTTGAAAAAATTTTTAATAATGATAAAGAATCACTTTCGATGGATTTTTTAAAACAACACGGTTTTATGAGGTAAAATATATGAATAGTTTTAATGCAATCGAAGAAGCAATTGAGGATATAAAGCAAGGAAAAATCATCATTGTTTGCGATGATGATGATCGTGAAAATGAGGGCGATATGATTATGGCCGCCGAGAAAGCAACTCCGGAAGCTGTCAATTTTATCAGCAAATATGCGCGCGGCTTAATGTGTACACCCTTGCCCGCCGAGTGGCTTGAGAAATTGAAAATAGACCAAATGGTGTCCCACAATACCGCTCGTATGGGTACCCGTTTTACTGTCTCAGTCGATTATCTCATAGGCACAACTACCGGTATATCCGCTTATGACAGAGCGGCAACAATTAAGGCCTTAGCCAATATCGATACACCGCCTGATGATTTTGGACGTCCCGGACATATATTCCCCCTGCAGGCGCGTGATGGCGGCGTGCTTGTCCGCGCCGGTCATACAGAGGCATCCGTAGATCTCTGCCATCTGGCAGGGCTTAAACCCAGCGGTTTGCTATGTGAAATACTCGATGATGACGGCAACATGGCCAGAGTGCCAAGGCTTATGAAAATGGCTGAAGAATTCGATATGAAAATTATTACCGTCAAAGACCTGATAGCCTACCGCAGACTTCATGAAAAACTTGTCGAGCGAGTCGAAACAGTTGACCTTCCGACAAAATACGGTCATTTTAGGCTGCATCTTTATGAAAGCTCTATCGATGACCATCACCATCTGGCAGTCGAAAAAGGTGATGTTAACGGTAAGAAAAATGTGCTGGTAAGAGTACACTCATCATGCCTAACCGGTGATGTTTTAGGTTCATGCCGCTGCGATTGCGGCGAACAATTGGCCGAGTCGCTTAGAATGATTGATAAAGAAGGCTTAGGTGTTGTGCTGTACATGCGTCAGGAGGGGCGCGGTATCGGTTTGGCGAACAAGATTAAGGCCTATAAACTGCAGGAAAACGGTCGAGACACTGTCGAGGCTAATGTCGAACTGGGTTTTGCTCCCGATTTGCGCGATTACGGTATCGGCGCTCAGATTCTTGTCGATATGGGTTTATCCACTATTAGGCTTATCACCAACAACCCTAAAAAAGTTGTCGGAATTAAAGGCTATAATCTTAAAGTTGTTGAACGGGTACCTATGGATATCCCGCCCAACGAGTACAATGTCCATTATCTCGAAACCAAGCGGGATAAACTGGGTCATATTCTTAAAAATGGCTATAATGTAAATTGTAACTGCTGCGAAAGGAATTAACATGGAATACTCAGGAGATTTAAACGCTGCCGGGCAAAAATTTGCTATTGTTGTCTCGCGTTTTAATGAGTTCTTCTCGGAAAAACTTTTGGATGGCGCTTTAGACTGTATAAAACGTCACGGCGGTTCTGAGGATACTATCTCTATTGTCAGAGTGCCGGGTTCATTCGAAATACCTTATGCGGCGGCGCGAATAGCCAAGCTGAAAAAAATTGATGCGATTATCTGCCTTGGAGTAGTGATACGGGGGCAGACACCGCATTATGAGTATATCAATAGCGAGGTCGCCAAGGGAGTAGCTAAAATATCGCTTGATAGCGGTTTGCCGGTTGTTTTCGGATTGGTTACCGCCGATACTTTAGAGCAGGCTATCGAACGATGCGGCTCGAAATCCGGCAATAAAGGATTTGCGGCGGCTCAAACCGCAATCGAGATGGTTAATCTATTCAAAGAGATTAAGTAGATGGGTCAAAGACACAAAGCCAGATGCGTCATACTGGAGGTTCTGTATTCTGTCGAGATTGTCGGCGATAATAATGCCAGCGATAATTTGGATTATTGCGCTTCTACGCATTACCTTAATGATGATGGCTATGCTTTTGCCAGACAGCTTTATAAAGTAGTGAAGAATAATTATTCTGACATCGATAAAACTCTTAAAAAGCATATTACCAATTGGGAAGTCAAGCGTTTGGCTATTGTCGATAAGAATATCCTGCGGCTTGGCATAGCCGAAATCAAATATATGTCCGAAATACCTCTGAAAGTCGCCATTGATGAGGCTATCGAATTGGCCAAAACCTATGGCTCGGCAGATTCCGGAAGATTCGTAAATGGCGTTTTGGATGCTGTTTGCAAAGATGAAAATTTGAATTAAAGAATTGACCACTCAGTAATTGATACTTTCCAATATCATTAGTAGGGCAGTCCGCCTTAGATAATATGCCGTCACGCGTAGGGGCGTATTGCATACGCCCTCTTTTTACTGCCACAATAAAATTCCAACCTGCCGGCGGGCATGGCTGCAAAATTTAAAAAATATTTAGCTGGCAAAAACATTCAATCATATAATATCTTATCCCAATAATAAAATAAGAGCTAATAATTCGAGTCTAAGCGAATTTAAAAGTTCTTCAGACAATGGTGGCAATAACGAAACGAGATAAAAATTAAATGGACCAAACAGAACTGCAAAAAAATAAACGCGCCGCTTTAATCGTTGCTGCGGTAGGTTCCTACTTAGGGCCATTTATGGGTTCATCCGTAAATGTGGCTTTGCCGTCAATAGGGCAGGAATTTTCAATGGGCGCGGTTCTTCTTGGCTGGGTGAATATGGCGTTTTTGTTGTCGGCGGCAGCATTTTCAATACCATTTGGCCGGCTGGGCGATATTTACGGCAGAAAAAAAATATATATGATAGGCGTAATAGTCTTTACCATATCATCCATTTTAATAGCGAATTCTGTTTCCTCCATGATGTTGATAATATGCCGCGCGTTACAGGGATTTGGCGCCTCGATGATATTCGCTACCGGTATGGCGATTTTAATATCAGTATTCCCGATTGGCGAACGCGGCAAGGTGCTGGGGATTACTATAGCCGCCGTGTATTTTGGCTTATCGACCGGTCCCTTTTTCGGCGGGTTGATTACTCAGCATTTGGGCTGGCGGTTTATTTTCTGGCTGAATCTCCCGCTCGGATTGATACTTCTAAGCATCATCTTCTTTATGCTCAAAGGCGATTGGGCTGAGGCTAAGGAGATGAAGTTTGATCTTTGGGGTTCTATAATTCTTGGCCTATCGCTTCTCTCGACGATGTACGGCTTTTCCCGGATGCCGTCTGTTATAGCTGGTGTTCTTGTCGGCATCGGATTGATTAGTTTGGTATTATTTGTAATATACGAACTTCGAATTGAAAGTCCCGTGATAGATATTAACCTGTTTCGCCATAACACCGTTTTTGCATTCTCGAATCTGGCGGCTCTCATAAACTATGCGGCGACATTCGGAGTTACTTTTCTCTTAAGTTTATACCTTCAGAAAGTGCGGGGATATCCTCCCCAGGAAGCAGGTACAATTCTGATAGTTGAGCCGGTAATCCAGGCTATTTTCTCGCCAATCGCAGGCAGGTTGTCTGATAAGATAGAACCGCGAACAGTTGCCTCTGTGGGCATGGTGATAACATTAATCGGGCTTGTGCTGCTGACATTTTTGAATGCCGGGACGTCGTTGACATACATTATGTTCTGCCTGATGCTTTTTGGTTTCGGTTTCGCGCTTTTTTCATCTCCCAATACTAATGCGATTATGAGTTCGGTAGAACGGCGTTTCTATGGCGTATCCAGCGCCACGGTTGGCACGATGCGGCAGGTTGGCATGATGTTTTCGATGGGTATTGTGATGATGATTATGGCTTTGCTGTTAGGGCAGTCAGAAATAAACGTGGCGAATCAGCCGCAATTTATTGAAAGCATGAGGGTTGCGTTTACCATATTTGCGGTCATGTGTTTCGGCGGAATTTTCGCCTCATTAGCGCGGGGGAGGATGAACCGGAAGTAGGGGCTCATTATAAAAAGGCTTTTCTAAATTGAGTAAAACTATATCTTTACAAACACCTATTTAAATTCTATATTTTTTCTGCATGGAGAAAATTTTATGACTGTAAAAACTACCGAAAGGGAAGTTGCAAGTTGGCTCAGCGAACAGATTAATCGAATTTTAGAAACCCGCAACTATCCGTTTGAAACAAGTACTATAGAAACAAGCTTGACAGGAACTACAAGCAGATTCCCCGATATTGTTATTTGGCATGATAGGCAAGCAGGCGACGCCTTTTGCTTTATAGAGTTAAAACAACCCGGTAAAACCGAAGATATTGAAAGATTAAAAGAAGTCGCCGATAGATTAGACGTAAAATTTGCCTTAACATGGGATTTTCTAATAGCTCGACTATATTTCATCGATGATGATATAACAGAAAAAAAACCTTATCCTGCCTATGTATTTTCTGATATTGAGGAATGGTTAGCTCGCAATAAAAAAATCCAGTTAATAAAATATCTAAAGGATTTTCTGGATGACTTAATTCAAATTAAAACGAAGGGACACTTACATAAGTTCAAGCCGGATAAGTATTTTTTTATAAATCTTCTTCATAACAAAACGAAAATACTGGAAAAATATTTTGTTGAACATCTTGCTGATGCACTGAAAAATAAAAAATTTAGAGTTGAAATTGAAGCATTTATTTCAAAACAGGGGCTTCCTGATTTAAACACGAAAGAAATTAACGAACTTGTTGCCGGCCAATGGGTATATGGTTTGATAACAAAGATACTATTTTATTATACTATTAGAAGACATTTTGGGGATTTGCCGGATTTATATAAGGAACTCCAAGAATCCGGAGATATAAAACAGGCTTTAAAAAAAGCATTTGAGGCAGCTCGCAGATATGACTGGCATGCGGTTTTTGAACCTGAGAATAGTTATGAAAAAATAGGGGTTCCAGATAAAAGCGCTTATCTGATTATTGAATTATTAAAAGAGCTTGATCAATATAATTTTAATCAAGTTAAGGAAGATATAATTGGGGAAATATTTGAAAGCCTTATACCAGAAGGAGAAAAACATCGTTTTGGGCAATATTTCACAAGAGAGGACCTTGTAGATTTTATTATAGGTTTTGTTGTCGATTCAAAAGATGGTTTCTATTGCGATCCAACCTGCGGCAGCGGCACGTTTCTGAATCGAATTTACTCCAGATTAAAATGGCTTTCGGCGTACAAGAAAAAACATCATGACATCCTGCCTCAAATATGGGGCGTTGATATTGCTAAATTTCCAGCTGAGTTGGCAACCAGTAATCTTTTTCGTCAAGACATCTCAAATTATAGCAACTTTCCTAGAATTCAAGTCATGGATTTTTTCGATATAAAAACGGAACAAATATTTGAATTTCCACCGCCTAAGGTTGATCCCAATAATCTTCTCAAAGTAAAAGTTCCAATGCCCGAATTTGACGGGATGGTTGGCAACTTCCCGTTTATTCGTCAGGAACAAATAGAGAAGAAGGTCAAAGGCTACAAGAGCAAGTTGGCAAAGGTCTTAACTGAAGATTGGTATAATGAATATCGTGATATTTTCAAAAACAGCACTAATGGCAATAAAGAACTTAGAATATCCGGTCAAGCCGATATTTACACATATTTATATTTCCATGCGGCAAAGTTTATTAAACCTGGTGGTAGATTAGGATTTATATCATCAAATTCATATCTCGATGTCGGGTATGGTTATGAATTAAAAAAATTCCTTCTTAATAAGTTTAAGATAGTTGCT